>JARBUM010000117.1 GCA_029239675.1 Pelosinus sp.
TTGATTTAATAAACATAGGGATTTCTCTTTCCACTCCATTGTCTCCAACAAGATTATCACCACCCTCTATAATTTAAAACCACCATATTCTGTTAATGCGTGCTGACAACTACAATCAGTTTCAGAATCAATTGATGTTATAACATTCATAAATAGTCTCTTAAGATTTTCTGTATTCGCGTTCATAACTTCAAGTACTTCACCATAAGTTAAGGGCTTGGATGAAATACCAGCTGCATAGTTTGTTACCATCGCGATAGTAGCATAGCACATTTCAGCTTCACGAGCCAATATTACCTCTGGTACATTCGTCATACCTACCAAATCTCCACCAAGCTTAGAAAACATATGAATCTCAGCTGGTGTTTCAAAACGAGGTCCTTCCGTACAAATATATGTTCCATCATTATGAACTGCAATACCCATATTCTGGGCAACGAGCAACAATTTTTCTCTTATCATTGAACAATATGGATTTGTTAAATCCACATGAACTACTCCTCTTTTTCCGCCTTCATAAAAAGTATTTTTTCTATTTCTTGTAAAATCAATAAACTGATCCACTAATACAAAATCCCCTAATTTCATATCTAGTCTTAAGGAACCTACTGCAGCAGTTGCCAAAATCAACTTTACCCCAATTTTTTTCATAGCCCAAATATTGGCTTGGTAATTGATTAAGTGAGGTGCAATGGAATGCTTGCTACCATGGCGTGGAATGAAAGCAATATTCTTGCCCTCAAAACTACCGACTTTATAAGAAACTAAGCCATAAGGCGTTAGAACTTCGTCTTGATGTACGTTTTCCAAGATATTAGGATCGTATACCCCTGTACCACCGATAATTGCAATATGTATCATTTTACCACCTACCATCTAATTATCTTACTGCCTTTCCATCTATTGTACTATATAGCAGGCTATGTAATAAACTACTATATTTATTGAATCTCACAAAGGGGTAATAATCCGTACATGTCCTCTAAAATATAATCTGGTTTTTCAGCTACAATAGTCTCCCAAGATACACGAGTCCAACGAACAGCGACCGTCTTCACACCAGCTTGTCTAGCACTGATCAAATCAAAAGGACTATCCCCCACCATTAAACATTCTTCAGGTCTTATCTGTAATTGAAGTAAAGCATTCTGAATCGGTTCTGGATGTGGTTTATGATTCTGGCATTGGTCCGCACCAATGATTACAGAAAAATATTTATCTAAATCAAATAATTTTAGTCCACGCAAAGTTGTTTTCTTCGTCTTTGAAGTAACAATAGCCATCATAATACCCGCTTCATACAATGCTTGAATGGTTTCTATTACACCACTAAAAATTGTAATCATTTGATCATGATGAGTCAAGCTATATTCTCGATAAGTCTGAATTAATTCTTCCACCTTATCTGGTCCTAAATATTCCATTGCTGCTCTTAGAGTTTTGCCAAAAAACGCGTGAATTTCAGAAAGTGCAAGTTCTCTTTTATAATGTTTTTGAAAAGTATGTATAAAAGAGCTAACAATTAGATCAGATGTATCAAGAACAGTACCATCTAAATCAAATAAAACTGCTTTATATATCAATTCTGTAGCCCCCTAATACGATTTACTTTATTATTATGCCCTAAAAGAAAAAGGAGGCCCAAAGCCTCACAAAAATACATTTTATATTTATAAAGCATTACAAATTGACGCCTATTAAACCGCCCAAAATTCCTACTGCAATCCCCGCCATAAATTTGTTAGCTAATACAAATAGTGAAATGGATTCCTGGCTAATTTCCATACCGATACCTATAGAAATTAATACATAGATGAGTCCAATTAATGTTCCGATGATTAATCCTTTAGACTCAGCCTGTTGTGTAGCATATACGCTACCAATAAAAATACTAACCATAGTGACCCCAACCATAACGTATTGCATGTAATGATCTATGTAGGTATTTTCAGTTACGAGACTAATAAGTGATAAAAAGAAGGTACAGACCAATGAAAATATAATACTGACACAAACACCTTTCCCTATCAACGTAGCTGTTCCCGGTCCCCTGGGCATGGTATTAAAACGTGTCTTACCAATACGTTTAGACACAGAATTCCCCTCCCTAAAGTAGGTATTACTAGGATTGATATTGTAAATTATGCAGTATAAAAGTAAATAATACCAATATTATAGAAAATTTTCCTAATTTTCTATAATTAAGTATTTGCTAAAAGATCAGTACCATTATATTGACTTTTTAAACATCCAACTATTATAGATTCCAACTTTTCAGCATATCCATTATGCCATAATTAGTAAGATCAAAGTGAATGGGTGTAACCGAAATTTTAGACATGTTGATCGCAACAATATCACTATCAGCATCATTCACATTTTCCACAACCTTCCCCCCCATCCAATAATAGGTCCGCCCTCTGGGGTCAAGTCGAGGTTCAAATATATTTGCATATTGTCTTACTCCCAGTTTGGTAATAGCTACACCACTAATCTTCTCTGTAGGAAGGGCGGGTACATTGACATTTAGCAAGGTATTAGGAGGTAATGAACGCTGAAGAATATCTTGCAGTAATTTCGCCGTAAATTCAGCTGCTGGTTTAAAATCATAAGACTTCCAAGAATCAAGCGAAACAGCTATTGCTGGTATTCCATGCAAAGCTCCTTCAATTGCTGCACTTACCGTCCCTGAATATAATACATCAGTACCTAAATTAGGCCCATGATTGATCCCAGATACTACAAAATCAGGTTTCTCACTGAGTAAGGTTTCTAAAGCAATTTTTACGCAATCAGCAGGGGTGCCACCAATGCGCCAACCACAACAGCGAGAATCTGTTGTACAATATTTATCTACACGTATAGGGCTGTGAACAGTAATAGCCTGACTAGCTGCACTACGCTCAACATCAGGTGCTACGACCACTACTTCAGCTATTGTCAGTAGTTCTTGCCAAAGAACCTGAATACCAGCCGCATCAATTCCATCATCATTGGTTAACAGAATACGCAAACCTATCCCTCCACACTTATTTATAATTGTCCCATAAACTTATGAGTTTGTGGAATTACCCGTACATCCGTAAGGAAAGTAAGGGCCTGCTCTTGCCAGAGTAACATCATATCTGGAGCAACACCTTCACAATTATGAATAGGCGTTACGGGCTGTATGATGAAAGGAATTTTGTTATCAACTGCAGCTACTAATGCTATTGCCTGTTGAAATTCTATCTTACTCGTTTTACTTGTAACTACGACTTTAACAAAAACATTACGCGTATTAGCTAACGCTAAAAATTTCTGGTGTTGTTGCCACATTTCTTGATGAATAATACTTGGCAGCTTAATATCCATACTAATAATATCAATATGAGGCAACAACAAGGCTAATTCTTCTGGCAAAGTACCGTTTGTCTCTAAATAGATACGACCTTTGATCCGTGGTAAGATTTGAGCCATGGCATTAGCTTGGCATAATGGTTCTCCACCCGTAAAACTAACTGAATGGTGAGGTACACTCAATAAATTATTAATATAATTAGACAATTCTACGACTGAGATTGGATTTGTTATTGTCTGAAAATCACGTTTCCCAGCAGTTATTTCAATTTGTCCTTCAGTTACAGCTGTTCGTGATAATGGGGTGTCACAAAAATCACATTCTAAATTACAACCCGCCAAACGTACAAATACTTGACGATAACCAACAAATTCTCCTTCACCTTGAATGGACGAAAAAACTTCAACTACATTTACATTATTGGGCACAATTAAGCCTCCTGGCTATATGCTGCTGCAGAATTAGCCGATTCCCATACTCTGATAGAGCGCAATGCAACATCTTTATTAAAAATAGGAGTTTCTTCCAATTTTTCATATATATATTTGGCAAGATTTTCTGCTGTAGGGTTAATTTTACAAAAAGGTTCAATTTCATTAAGGTAATAATGATCTAAGTTTACCATAATTCCATTTACTGCTGCTTTTAGATCAACAAAATCAACTAACATTCCTAGCTCATTTAATTTATTACCATATATATTTACTTCCACCTTCCAATTATGACCATGCAATCGGTTACACTTTCCTGGATAATTTCTAATACAATGAGCAGCTTCAAAATTCACTGCAATTGTCAACTCAAACATACTTAGCCTCCCTTATATTACGATATAATCACAAATAGAAATCATAGCTTATATTATTTTGTGAAAAAAGATGAGTATAATACTCATCTTTTATTTAACCGCTTGCTTAGTTAGAAATTCTTCTTTGCCAAATTCATTTTTTTGTTTCAGTAATACATCTTTATAACTAATACTACGAGTGTGTTGCGTGTGACTCCACTCATGATCATTACGATGTATGAAGCCTAGAATAGTAATAGGTATCCAGCTATATACAAATAATGGATAAAAAATTAAATACCACCATGATTTGCCTTTAGAACCAATCATCGCTAAAATAATGACCGGAAATAAATATTGTCCAACACCAATCGCCGTCATGACTTCTACTGGCAATATCTTATTTATAATATTAGTGTAAAAAGGAACAATGGTATACATATAGCTCATTAATACAAAACTAGTTGATAATATTAAAAAATATGGTTGAAATAAATGTAACACACCATCTAATATTCTAATATCGCGCTGTTTAATGCCTTCATACAACATACTCGGAATATACCGACCAGCTATATCAAAGTGTCCTTGTGCCCATCGTTTGCGTTGACGCCATGACTGTTCAAAGGTTAATGGTTTCTCATCATATACAATGGCATCATGAGCCCAAGTGGTAGGGATACCTTTTAACAGCACTTTCATAGTAAATTCCATATCTTCAGTAAGACATGTTGCTCCCCATCCGAACTTGCGCAACACCTCAGTAGAAATACACATACCAGTGCCACCAAGAACACTTGACAAGCCAATATTATACTTTGCAAGATGCCAAATATGATTTACAACCCAAAATGAAATAGCAAATGTACCAGCAATCCATGTATCATGAGGATTCTTAGAATCCAAATATCCCTGAATTACTTTCTCACCTTTACATAAACGATTATTCATCTCTAAAAGAAAATTTTGTTCAACTAAATTATCAGCATCAAATATTACAACACCATCATAATTACGTTCTAGCTTAAATAGCTTTGCAAACATCCATTCCATAGCATAGCCTTTGCCACGTTGTTCTAAACTAAAACGTTCATAAACAATTGCACCCGCTTCACGAGCAATTTCTGCAGTATTATCTTTACAATTGTCTGCCACTACAAAAATATCATATAATTCTTTAGGATATTTTAGTACGTGAAGATTTTCCACCAATTGACCTATTACTTGTTCTTCATTATGTGCAGCTACAATAATAGCAAAGCTATTTTTGGGTGTCATAATTTTATTTTCTTTTTTGCGCCAAATACCAAAAAACGCAATAATAAAATAATATAAAGTAAAAAATACAATAATTAGTTGTAGTGGAATCATGATATAGTCAAAGATATAATTCATGAATTTTTCTCCTTTAAAAGCCTGTTTTTCAAAGTATATACATTATACTTCAGCTTAAAACACACATAACATTCTAATTCTAAATTCAGTAAATTGTCAAGGTAAAGATTATTCTCAGTTATACTATATACTTCTTCTTAAATTATTATATTTCCTAAAATCACAAAAAAATAAGCATCCAATCATCAGGATACAATTATTTTTTCATAATAAATACGTACTATTACGTAACAGATTTATAATCAAACAATCCAAAAATTGTATTTAATATACCAAATAAAGCATATGCAAAAAATGGTGTAAATAAAATAGCATCCTTTGTAACAAATAGGATGTAACCAGCAATTAAGACCGTTATCATAACAGGAATAACCCTAATTTTTTCTCCTTTTCCTTTGAAATCAGGGTATTTTATCGTGCTAACCATCAAATAAGCAAAGATAGTCACTAGAATTGGAAATATCCAACCAACTGGTTTTATTCCAAGCATAACAAAAGTGGCAACAACACAGCCTGCAGCAGGAATGGGCAATCCCATAAAATACCCTTTGACTGTGCCAGTATTGACATTAAAACGAGCTAATCGTAATGCCCCACAAGTTGCAAAAAATGCAGCTACAAGATATCCAACAATACCAAAATCTTTTAATAAAAAGGCATAGGCCAAAATGGCGGGTGCTACACCAAAAGATACCAAGTCGCACAAGGAATCTAATTCCTTACCAAACTCACTGCTTACATTCAAATATCTAGCAACTCTACCATCTAATCCATCGCTAATCATCGCTGCAACTACAAATAACGCTGCTTGATAGAATTCACCATGGAAGGTAGAAATAATAGCGCACATACCTAGCACCAAATTTAACGCTGTTAAAGCATTAGGAATCATGCTTCTCATCGTAACAACCTCCCTATAACCGTCTCGCCACCCTTTACTCTATCACCTTTTTTGACCAATATTTCTACCGTTTTAGGAACAATTACTTCTGTACAGGACGCAAATTTTATCAATCCATATCTCTCGCCCTTTTGTAATATACTTCCAAGGGTCACCCAAGAAACAATACGCCGAGCTAAAATGCCAGCTATTTGTGTTACCAACACACGCATATTATCATTTTCTAAACCGATAGAATGCCTTTCATTCTCACAGCCTACAGTCTCTTTATAGGCAGGCCGAAAGCGTCCACAAGTATATTGTTGAAATTTAATTTCACCAGCAATAGGACTACGGTTAACATGTACATCAAAAACTGATAAAAATATAGTCACCTTAAGACCAACTTGATTTAGAAATTGATCATCATAAACTTCACAAACACTCATTACCTTGCCATCAGCAGGTGATAAAACTAAGTCATTATCATTAGGTATACTTCTCTTTGGATTACGAAAAAAGAACGTAATAAATCCCATTAAAACTGCTGGAATAATACTCCAATATGGATCAACAGTCACATAAATTATAACTGTAATAATAGCAAGGATAACTATATATATGTAACCTTCTTTTACTATAGGCGCTTTAACCATTTATCCACCTCATCTTACAAACATTTTTTAATATAAACAATATTTTTATAACTCTTTTACTTTTTTGTTGCAATTACTTTTATCACAAAACGCGGCAAAGCCAACATTCGTATAGCACGTTTAGGTTCTGACAACAAACGGAATAACCATTCTAAATTAGCACGTTGCATCCATACTGGTGCCCTTTGGGCAACCCCAGCCATTACATCAAAAGTCCCACCTACACCAATGGCTA
>JARBUM010000002.1 GCA_029239675.1 Pelosinus sp.
CATCACTGCTCAGTTTCGATCCACCATGCATAACTAATGGTACACTAACCATATTATTTAATTGACTCAGCCTGTTAATATTCAACTTTGTCATACCTCTATATGCCCCATGATGATTACCTACAGAAACAGCCAAAGCATCAATCTTGGTTTTATCCACAAAATCTGCTGCTACATCACATGTAACAATATTATCTTCATTAATATCATTTACATGCTCACAACAACCAACATAGCCCAATTCACCTTCAACAGAAACGCCGAGGGAATGGGCTATACGTGTAACTTCCTTAGTACGTTTTAAATTTTCAGCAACAGGCAAAGCAGATCCATCGAACATGACTGAAGTAAAACCCCAGCGGATTGCTTTAATAATTCCTTCGTAAGTATGTCCGTGGTCTAAATGAAGAGCAATAGGTACAGATGATTTTTGTGCAGCTCGAACCATAGCAGCACTTAATGTATCTACATCGACAAATTTAAAGAATCGTTCTGTAATTCCAAGCACTAATGGAGTCTTTAATTCTTCTGCAGCCTCTACAACAGCACACAAGGTTTCTAAATTAAATACATTAAAACCGCCAACTGCATACTTTCGATTACGTGCATCTTGGAGCAAATCATTCATTGTTACTAACGCCAAAATAAAATCCCTCCTTAACGGTTAAAATTTTACTTTAATTTGATATATTATATTCGCGAAACTTTTTTTAAAACCTTCATATATTTTGAATATTTCAAATTTTTATTCACTCAATTAATTAATTAAAGTAGATCTAAATTTGCTACACTTTAGGAGGTTTTTGCACCTTAGTTGCAATTGAAATCAATGAGAAACATATATTCTTCTACTAAAATAAAAATTCCTAGACAAAAGTCTAGGAATTAAATTATCTATTTAAGTTGATCTTTAGCAATCTCAACAAGCTTACTAAAAGCAGCCATATCATTTACTGCAAAATCAGCCATCATTTTACGATTAACTTCTACGCCAGCCTTACTCAAACCACTAATCAATTTACTGTAAGAAAGTCCATTCAGACGAGCTGCCGCATTAATACGGGATATCCACAATCTGCGGAATTCACCTTTTTTCGCACGACGATCGCGACGAGCATAATAAAGAGCTTTCATTACTGTCTCATTTGCTTTTTTGAACAGCTTGCTCTTAGAACCTTTATAACCTTTAGCTAACTTTAGAATTTTTTTATGACGTTTATGTGCTGTCACGCCTTTTTTAACTCTTGGCATGTGCTGTACCCCCTATTTAATATATGTCAATTTTAGGCGTAAGGAAGCATTTTCGATACGCGCTCATGATCAGCCTTGCTAACCAAACCAGCTTTACGTAAATTGCGTTTACGTGCTGGAGATTTTTTCTCAAGAATGTGACGTTTAAAAGATTTAGAGCGTTTGAATTCTCCGCTACCAGTAACTTTAAAGCGCTTAGCAGCAGCTCTACGTGTTTTCATTTTTGGCATAATTGGTCCCCCTTCTAATTCTGTGGCTTAGGAGCCAGAATCATTATCATATTTTTTCCTTCAAGCCTAGCCGCGCGCTCAATATTGGCAATATCTTTAATTTGGCTGGCCATTTTATCCAAAACCTTCTTACCAAGTTCAGGATGGGAAAGTTCCCGTCCACGAAACATGATGGTTACTTTTACTTTGTCACCATCTTCAAGAAAGCGCTGAGCGTTTTTGAATTTAACATCAAAATCATGATCTTCAATGTTAGGACGAAGTTTTACTTCTTTGACTGTTACAACTTTTTGTTTCTTCTTGGCTTCTTTTTCACGTTTCTGTTGTTCATATTTGAACTTACCAAAGTCCATAATACGACATACAGGCGGCTTAGCAGTTGGTGCTACTTCCACCAAATCAAGATGTTGTTCTGCTGCCATCTGCAGCGCATCTCTTAGTTGAACAATACCTAATGGCTCATTGGTTGCACTAGTCAAACGAACTTCTCTAGCCCTTATTTCCTCGTTAATTCTTAATGTGTCTTTGCTAATTGTCGCTCACCCCCTGATAAATTTAGCTAAATATATAAATAAAAACGGATGGTATAAATACCACCCGCAACAAAAGCATAATAATACAAATATGCCGTCATAACCTTACGAACTGCTTATGCGTTGCAAGGTGAGAAGCGGATGGCTTCTGCTTAACTCAATATTTTTGAGTACTTGATAATATTAACATTAGATAAATCTAAAGTCAAGCACTAAAATCATTTTTAACATTTTTCTTTTATTTCTTTTAGAAGATTAGAAATAAACTCAGAAGCGATTTGCCCACCAAGATCCCCTTGACCACGCTTACGTACAGCCACACTACCTGACTCAACTTCTTTATCACCAACAACTAGTGTGTAGGGAACCTTATCTAATTGTGCTTCGCGAATTTTATAGCCTATTTTTTCACTACGTTCATCAACTTCAACACGAATTTCTTGGTCAAACATAGTCGCAGCCAATTCACGGGCATAAGCTACCTGTCGATCGGTGATTGGTAATATTTTAACCTGTACAGGCGCCAACCACGCAGGAAAAGCTCCAGCATAATGCTCAATTAGAATTCCGATAAATCTTTCTATGCTGCCAAAAGCTACACGATGAATCATTACAGGGCGATGTTTTTGACCATCTTCACCGATATAGGTAAGGTCAAATTTTTCCGGCATCTGCATATCCAATTGTATAGTACCACATTGCCAAGTTCGTCCAATAGAGTCTCTTAAATGAAAGTCAATTTTAGGGCCATAAAATGCACCATCACCTTCATTTATACGATAATCCA
Organism: Pelosinus sp.; assembly: GCA_029239675.1. Classification (GTDB taxonomy): domain Bacteria; phylum Bacillota; class Negativicutes; order DSM-13327; family DSM-13327; genus Pelosinus. Next base: position 2,802 of record JARBUM010000002.1, read on the forward strand.
TACCTCTTTCTTCTAAAGCATCTTTAAGAGCCTGTGTAGTCATTTCCCACACTTCATCAGATCCCATAGCTTTCTCAGGTTTTGTGCTTAGCTCTGCATGGTAGGATAAACCAAAAGTACTATATACAGCATTAAATAAATCAATTACACCTTGTATTTCTACTTTTATTTGAGAAGGCAACATAAAAATATGAGCATCATCCTGAGTAAAACTTCGTACCCGCATTAAACCATGTAGTGCTCCAGAAATTTCATGACGATGCACTAATCCTAATTCGGCTGTTCTAAGGGGAAGATCTCGATAACTATGATGTTGAGTACGATATACTAAAATCCCTCCTGGACAGTTCATAGGCTTTACAGCATAGCCTTCATTATCAATAGTAGTAAAATACATATTCTCTCGATAATGATCCCAATGTCCTGACTGCTGCCATAATTTTTGGTTCAGAATAATAGGAGTTTTAATTTCTTGGTATCGATATTTAAAATGCAATTTGCGCCAGAAATTTTCCAGCTCATTTCTCAGTACCATACCTTTTGGATGAAAGAAAGGGAATCCTGGCCCCTCTTCTTGAATACTAAACAAATCAAGTTCTCGTCCTAATTTACGATGATCACGTTTGGCAGCCTCTTCCAACATAGTAAGATATGCTTCTAAATCAGCCTTCTTTTCAAAAGAGGTACCATAAATACGCTGCAACATTTTGCGTTTTTCGTCACCACGCCAATAAGCACCAGCTACACTTTGTAATTTAATCGCTTTTACCTTACCAGTAGAAGCAAGATGCGGTCCTGCGCATAGATCGATAAACTCTCCCTGCTTATACATAGAGATAGTTACATCAATTGGTAAATCACGAATTAACTCTACTTTATAATCTTCACCTAACTTTTCAAATATACCAATAGCCTCATCACGGCTAACTTCCATTCTTTCAATCGGGAAGTCTTCTTTAACGATTTTCTCCATCTCAGCCTGAATTTTTTCTAAATCTTCGGGAGTAAAGGCTGTCGCCACATCAAAATCATAATAAAATCCATTCGCAATAGCAGGACCAATTGCAATTTTGACATTTGAAAATAAACGTTTCACTGCTTGGGCTAATATATGCGATGAAGTATGACGAAAAGCATCGCGTCCTTCAACATCTTCAAATGTCACAAATTCGACCTTTGCATCGTTTTGTAATTTAATTGGTAAATCAGTAACATAGCCATCCACTTTAGCAGCTACAGCACTTTTGGCCAAACTACGACTAATGGAGGCGGCAAATTCAGCTAATGTAGTTCCTTGTTCAACCTCACGTATACTTCCATCTTTTAATGTCACTTTTATCTTGTTCATTGACCTTCCTCCTTAAATTTTTTTCAAAAAAATAAACTCTCATCCCCATAGGGACGAGAGTTGTTACCCGCGATTCCACCCTGATTAGCCGAAGCCCATCTTAATGATTGATAACGGGAATTACCCCGGCACAGCTTACCATTCTATAGTGATTCGTCTAATCGACTTAACAGAATAAAATATTCAGCTTAGCAGTTTAAAGGTGGTAACAATAATGGTGTACGTAAAAATGCTTACAGCCTATGGCATCTTTTCTCTGAAACGACAGTGACACTATTGTCTTGTCCTTTGCATTACTTTTAGTGATTTATTGTTAAAATAATAATATCTATTTTCAAGATAATTGTCAATATCTACAACAATTGTTTTAATGAGTAGGAGTCAGATATTCTTCATAAGCTTTCATACAGAAATCGCACCCATTACATATCATAAATCTATCCTCAAAAATGTTCTTTATAATATCCACTACACTCTGGGTAGTAACACGATTGCGGTCTTCTACATGAACCATAACATTATAGGGTGCAATGGTAATCAACGCTGTAATAAGCAAATCCTCATAATTGATCGCATGGCTACTTTCCAATACAAAATTCTCCAACTTTTGATTACTTATCAAATTCCCCTGATCATCTAAAATTTTATACGCACCACTATTTACAATTACTACATGTACTTCCTCTATTTGCGGTTCTTGAATTGTAATAAAATATCGCAAAACTCGAATAAACTCTTTATACTCTAATTCCATCATGTAATCATCTACAGCTGTATCTACTACTGTAGCCAATTTTTCCCGATACTCTTTTAATCTGAAATTCACAAAGCCTTCCAGCACAAGTTCGTGGTGTGAGTTAAGATATTCAGCAATTTTCTCCACTATATTTTTGCAACGCATACCAAAGCCAAAATCTGCAATCACACCATAATTGTCATTTAATAATTGTAATGTATTATCGTAAATGGTTTTGCGTTCTTCTACAGAAAAATAATAATAATTATTTTCAACAATTTTATAAACAATTTTTTTTTCTTCCCGTGAAATAATCAACTCAGCTAGCATATTAGCAACATGATGCTTTACTGCATTCTTTATCCGCTCATAATTACGAAAAGATAACTCGCCTTCCACCACATTGCAACCAATAAAAGTATAATGCCCTTTATTGATTTCATCAATGGCCACTCTATATCCATCTTTAATTAATGTTTTACAATCCATTTGCAACTTTTCTCTGATTTCCTGGGTTGTTCCACTTAAGCCAACAGAAAGCAATTTCACCACCCTCACTCCTTTCCTACTATATTATATGTACCACATTATATTTGCATACAAGTCAAAAATATAATAAGAAAAGACTTGGTGTATGCCAAGTCTAGACAATTCTTCTTAGTTGTTCATTTATTTCTGCTAGCCACTGATTTCGTTGACTCACTACAAACTTCAAATCCCGATTTTTAATGGTCTTCACACGCAATCCATTTGGAATAATAAATAAGGATGATTCCTTCAGAATTTCACTCACATGGAACAAAGAAATTTCTTCCATATACTTATTCGTAATATCAAGCAAATATCCGACGAATATTAGCCGACCTGTAGTTAAGTATAGAGCACCATTAAAAGCCTCTCTATCACAATACAAATTAGCGAGTCCCTTTTTTAAAATACGCTCATCTTCTTCCATAGGAAAACTGTACACGCTGTCACCTCCTACTTGCGAACGTTACCCTTATCAAATATTTTTCCATGTTCCATCTGTTTTGCCGCTATATTTAATTTTAATATTTTCTCATATTTATGAATCAAAGCTATCTCTTGCTTAGTAACTATGGATATAGCAATACCACTTTTGCCTGCTCGACCAGTCCGTCCTACACGATGTAAATATACTTGAGGATCTTCAGGCATATCTAAATTAAACACATAGTCTACATCCACTATATCCAGGCCACGAGCTGCTACATCAGAAGCAACTAACAATTGAACTTTACCTTTTCGAAAATCTTCTAACGACTTTTTGCGATCACCTTTTATCGAACTTCCATGTATACCTGCAGCCTTTAGTCCATGGTATACAAGTTTCTCAGTAGTTTCTTCAATATCATCACTTTTATTAATAAATACTAATGCACGCTCAGCATTGACAAGCCTTACCATTTTGCGAACTACTTCAATTTTATCTCTCTGCTCAGCCACAAAGTACATATGTGAAATATCAGGTCTATCACCAAATTCTTCTGCAACTGTAATCATCTCAGGTTCACGCATGATCCCTTTAGCAAGTTCTAATGTTTTTGGGGTTATTGTTGCAGAAAATAACATAATCTGCCGTTCTTTAAGTGTAGTCTTAAGTACAGCTTTCACACTGTCCACATTTTTGTCATCTAACAAACGATCAGCCTCATCAATAACAATCGTTCTGATTGTCTGAGATGTAATTTTCTTTTTTTGTATCAATTCTAATATTCTACCACTAGATCCAACTATAATATGAGGTTTTTCTTTCAATTTTTCGATTTGTCTCGCTATATTGACATTACCAATAATAGGAGTCGATGTTACAGAAAGTCCTGAATTCTTAGATAATATCTCAATTTGTCGTTGTATCTGAATTGCAAGTTCATGAGTCGGAGCAAGAATCATAACTTGCATTTCTCGTTTACTAGTATCAATTTTTTGAAATAAAGGCAACAAATAAGCTAACGTCTTGCCAGTACCTGTCGCCGATTGACCTATAATATCCTTCCCAAGCAAAGACAATGGAATTACTTTTGTCTGTATTCCCGTAGGAGCATTAATCCCCGCCTTACCCAAGCCTGCTGCCAACGTTGCAACTATCCCTATCTTTTCAAATGATTCGCTCATTTTTTTCTCCTCTTTATATCACATATTACTAATTTTCCTAAAGCCTATCCTATTATACTCTATTTCTCATCACTATAAAAACCTAAAGGCTATTTTTGTCAAACATTCTATCAACGAAACTAACTAGAATAATGTATAATCTTCTTTATTACCTAACGTAACTTCCCTTTCATAACACACATGCCGCCTCAATAGGAGGCGGCACCTTATCAAGGTAAAACACACTGACAATTATCTTTTTAGCGTCTGGATTAAAGCATAATTAACTGCTGACATTTCATGCGGTACAGCCGCAATACCAAACTCACTTGCCGCCATATATCGCGCACATGTTTTGTGCCTATCACAATAAAGTTCTGGCGGACAAAACATAGAACAGTCTTCTTTAAATGGACACATGGTCTAATCCCCCATTTCCAATAATTATTTTTACATAATCATTATCGTATAAATGAATTAATACATCAATATTTTTTCTCCAAATTTACAAATTATTCTTCAATAAAGTGTGAATTATATCTTAAATTTTTATAAAAAGGTCTCCCATCAAAAGATGAGAGACCTTTTATGTTGAAAAATTAGAGATTCTATCGACTACAGAAGTATTTTAACCAAGAAGTATCCAGTAATACATCCAACCACTACGCCAATTAGACCAGGCATAATAAAACTATGGTTAATAATAAATTTACCAATTCGCGTTGTGCCCGATCTATCAAAACCAATACAGGCTAAATCACTTGGATAGGTTGGCAAAATAAAATATCCATAGGAGGCAGAGAAAAATGCTACCATCATTTTTGGATCTACTCCTAGACTAACACCTAAAGGAGCAATTGCAGCAACAGCAGCCGCCTGACTATTTACTAATTTTGAAACAAGGAATAGTACAATAGCATACATCCAAGGCTGGCTAGCAACAACACCCGCCAACGTACTCTTCAATAAAGCAAAATGCGCATGAAAAAAAGTCTCGCTCATCCACGCCACGCCAAATACAGAAACGATAGCAACCATACCCGCTTTAAAAACAGGGCCATTTGAAATCTCTCGCTGATTGACTTTACAGGCCATTAAAATTACAGCACCAGCAATCAACATAACCATCTGAATCACTAGATTCATTGATAAAGGCTTCAACTTACCAACAGGGCCAAAGGAAGGAAGCAAACTAGGAAATGAACCGAACAAAACTACAACGCCAATAGCAGCAAAGAAAATCCAAGTAGCCCAATAAGATTCCTTTGGAAATACTTTATCTAGCAAAGTATCTGAACTCCCATAAATATATGCTTTTTGTTCTGGATCCTTAAGCTTAGCTTGAAACTCCTCATCCTTATCCAAATCCTTACCACGACGCATACTCCAGAGAGCAGCTACAATTACTCCGATTAAAGTCGATGGAATTGAAATTGATAATAAATCAAGAATACCAATAGCTTTTCCTACACCTTGAGATTGCGCCAAAATAGAAACCATAGACACCACCGAAACCGATACAGGAGATGCGCCTATACCCATTTGGGAAGCGACAGAAGCTACAGCCATTGGTCTTTCTGGACGAATACCTTTTTTAACTGCAATATCATAAATAATAGGGAACATGGTATAAACCACATGGCCAGTACCACACAAAAACGTCAATGTCCATGTAGTAATTGGAGCCATAAATGTAATGTAAGCGGGATGGCGACGTAATATACGTTCCGCAACCTTCATCATAACATTTAAACCTCCAGCAGTTTGCAACACGGAAGCACAAGCAATTACCGCCAAAATTGTCAGCATAACATCAACAGGTGGCACACCAGGCTGTAAATGAAAACCAAAAGTAAGAATAAAAAGACCAATACCACTAATTAACCCTAGTCCCATTCCACCATAACGAGTACCCAAAATCAGACATCCCAAGACCACTAAAAATTCCAAGCCAAGCATATTATATACAAATCCCCTTTCTTTTAAGAGTCTAACAAGATGGAACAAGTAAAAATCACCTTACAAAGAAGCCTTTTTTATACTTTCTCATTGACTTGTATTCCTCTTTTTCCTCCTATACTATTTGCTATTATTATGGGAAAATCCTGCGAATTCTCTCGATTTCGCAGGATTTCTCCGTTTTTTTTAATTATTTAACTCATATTTAATTATTTAATTCAAATCATCCTTATAACTCTATATCTCTTAACCAGATCATCAATACTTTCTTCTAGTTCACTACTAATATTGACACCAATTTCTGATATTGCCGCAGGCTGAGACCGATAGTCATTAGAACTTTGGTGAATAAAAAACATTCTATTTATAATGTTCTTGACTCTAAACTTATCATTTATTCGATGTTCGCACATTAATAATTTCGCCACATCCTAAACATTTACCCATACCATAATCATTAAAGCTTACTCTACCGCCACATTGTGTATGAACCAACAAGCGCAACGCCTCCTTATCTATTGCTTCTAAAGAATATTTTATGAGGTATTGCTATAATTTATAATTAAATAATTAATTTAATTATTTACGCATGGAACTTTCATTTAACTTAGCAAATCCCAAAGTTAGGATTTGCTTAAAGATCGGCACTAGATTAGGGTCAAATTGGCTACCTGCACACCTCTCAATTTCAGCAATCGCATCCTTATGCTTCATGGCTTTTCGATAAGGACGATCATTAGTCATGGCATCATAAGCATCGACAATGGATAAGATGCGACAAGCTAAAGGTATCTCCTCAGCCTGGATTCCCAATGGATATCCTTGTCCATTCCACCACTCCTGATGTTTTAATATCCAGTCCGCAATAGGTGATAAATCGCCCGAGGAACGAGCAATACGGTAACCAATTTCACAATGGCGTTTCATAATCACAAGTTCATCATCTGATAAACAATCTGTTTTAAACAAGATTTGATCAGGTATACCTACTTTTCCAATATCATGAAAGCGACCAAAGAGACGTAAATCAGATAATTTGCTCTCCGGCACCCCCACAGCTGTTGCTACTTTCACGACTAAACTTTGTAGTCGATCAGTATGTCCATCAGCAACGAAATCACGAATTCCAAGCGCTTGACTAAGGGTATGCACAATAGAACTGCGAATACTTTGGCTACTATGTAGTTTTTCTCGATACATATTATCATCAGCAATTTTAAACACTTCAGCTATACTCTGTTTCGGATAAGTTCTAACACTAAATCCAATAGAGATACTAAGGGGAACTTTAGTGTACGTTTCACGGAATTCACTAACTCGTTGACGAATACGCTGACAGATTTCTTCAATTTCAACACTACTTAGATTATATAAAATCACGGCAAATTCGTCGCCACCAATTCTTGCCACCTCAGCGGTCCCTGAAAAGCACTCTTTAATAATAGTAGCAGCACTAACAAGAAGTTCATCTCCAGCTTGATGTCCAAAAGTATCATTTACTAATTTGAGTCCATCAACATCAAATATCACAATACCAATTGGCCCCTGGCAACTCTCATTTACCTCTTGTAGTTTTTCCTCAAAATATACTCTATTGTATAATCCCGTCATTCTATCATGCAAAGCATAGTATTGAAGTTTTTCCTCCATATCCTTGCGATTGGTAATGTCTCTTACAATGGCAATCACTTCTCTCGCGGAGTTCGCTATAATCCGCACCTCCTGGTGACTGGTTGCCTCTGCTTTCTGATATTGATATTCAAAAAATTGAATATTCCCCGTTAGAAGAGCTTGCTCAATCTTTTCCGCCAAAATCTCAGAATTTTCCATCACCAAAAACTCTTCTAATTTTTTCCCAATTGTCTCTTCCATCTTCACTCTAGAATTAAATTCCTTACCCCTTTTGTAAGTAAGTACGGTACCATACTGATCTAGCTGATAAATAGAATCAGGCAATGCATCAATTAACATTTGATTGCGCTGCTGACTGACCTGTAGCGCCTTGTATAAAAAAAGATTTCCCAAAGAGATGGATGTCAGTTCTGCAAAACTTTCTAGCATTTGTAATTCCTCTTTATCAAATACATGTTCCACAGTATAATTCATGCTAAGAACACCAATTACTCTACCCTCTGCTTTTAAAGGAATCCCAACTCCAGTACGTAAGAGACTATAAATCGGATCACGTAACCGATCTTCCCATTCATGATACTTAGGAACAATGAGCGCTTCCCCGCTCTCCCAAACCTTCCCAATAATACCTTCACCTTTTTTTACATTGTTTTTAATTTGATCTACTGAGAAACCCTCTATAATTTTAGCTGTCATGCTATCATCACTCTCATTAAGCAAGTAGATATATCCGTACTGAGCCCCGCCCATGGCCATCATTTTTCTTACAACAATTTTTAAAAAATCATCTACCATAAATCCTTGCATTAAGGCAATGGATGCTTCATGCAAAGCATGTAGACATTCATTCCTCCGACTGATTTTACCTTCTCTATCCCCCAATTCGTCTACTTGCTGTTTTAACTCCTCCTCAGCAGCGAGTAATTCTTCATACGCTGCCATGGTCTCACTATTCTTTTCCTGCAACGTCTTTTTTGATTTCATAAGTAGCATGACATTGCTAGAAATCAATTTATAAAGTAATATAGCTGTTATGACTACAAAAGAACCATCTTTTATTACCTCTATTTTAATAACCATAGCTGGATCTAATACAAAATAATTCATTAAATAATTCGATACTATAATCCATAATATACTAATTACTACATAAATCACTGTGATATTGAAACCACTAGAATATATATCATGAAACATAATATCAACTCCTTTTAATATTTATTAATGAATTAGTTTTCATAATATTCAGTTCGACAATATTTTCCTTTTTCCTGCGACTAATTATACAAATAACTCTCTGTCACGATTAAGCACTGTGTTTTACGGAAGCAGGTATCATAAAGAAAAAAGGACTCCCCATTAGGAAATCCTTCTTTCTTTACTAAAGAATAAGCCCATAATATCGTTTCTTTTATATGTCCAAACCTGCTACTAGCAGGTGGGCATCACAGATAGTCTTTTGTCATCCACTCAAAGGAGGTCCGACAGCTGCGTATCATTAGATTCCCTATTTATAAAAGTAGGTTGGACATATATAAGATAACATATATCACAGGCAAATTGCTTATTACATTAGATATATAATACCACATGAATTATATAGATGCAAAGTCATTTAACATAGAAAAGAAGCAGCAGCCTAAAGTTATTGTGCTTCATATACCAGCTTGCCATCGAAAAAAGTCATAACCACCTTTATTTTATCTATTTCTACGGGATTCACCGCTAATACATTCTGATCAAGTACCACCATATCCGCGATTTTTCCGACTTCAAGGGAACCAATTTCATGATCCATAAACAAACTATAAGCACCATTTATGGTAAAGCTTTTAACCATTTGCACTACAGTAGCTCTTTCTTGCTTATTTAGAAGATACCTTTCATCATCCATATCTGTAATATCTTCTACACCATGAAACGTGCCATTGTCAATATTACGTGTAGCACCGATGTCAATCGCCAAAAGAGGATTGGGCACAGCCGTATCTGGATAATCAGAGGAAGACGCTACCCTTATACCTTCCTGAAAAAACGTACCTAGAGGAAATTCCTGATTGGCCCGTTCACCTAAAAACTGATAATCTACATTATACCACCATTTGGGACCTTTAAATTGCCAATAAGGTTGCACGTTAGCAACGACATTAAGCTCCTTGAAACGTAAAATATCTTTCTTATCTACAAGTTGCAGATGGGTAATAGTATTTCGATAGTCCCCTGCTGGGTCTTTATGATGAGCATACTCTAAAGCATCTAATACATTCCTAGTAGATCCATCTCCCGTAGAATGAACATGAATTTGTAAACCACACTGATTCACCACGTAAAAAGCATGCTTAAGTTTTTCCATATCCCACAGAAAATCACCGTAATAATTAGAACCTTTTCCAGCCTTAAGACTATAAGGTTCTAATAAATAACTTGTACAACCTTCAATAACACCATCAGTAAAAAATTTTGCTGCTATAACTTTCAATAATGGCGTATTATATTTCGTCCGCAATCTTTTAATCTTATCGATCTGACTATATAAATCATCCTTTGTATTGATTGTCATAGCACCGCAAACACGAAGTAGCAATTGCTTTTCTTTTTGCATTTCATCACATGCTGTAAATATGATATCAAAAGGTAAACTTGCCATACAAAGTATACTAGTAATCCCAAAGCTATGCATTTTTTTCTGAAAAGCAGTCATAGCAGTTATATATTGAGTTAGACTATATTCAGGTAGGGCAATGAGCAACATAGCCCATTCCTTTAATGTACCCCACAGTTCACCATTACTCTGATCTTTTTCTATGATGCCGCCCTTAGGTACCTCCGTTTCTGAAGTTACACCGTTTATCTCCAATGCCTTGGAATTTACCCACAAAGTATGACCATCATTGGCTCGCAATACCACAGGAATATCTTTTGCCACAGCATCAAGGTATTCCTTACGAGGGCCTTTAGTCAGTTCTTCTCCTGATAATATCCCCCATGACCAACCTCTGCCATAAACAGCTTTAGCATCTGGATGTTCCAATATAAATTTTTTTACCGCTTCAACATATCCTTCAATACTATTTATATTAACTAATTGAACTTCATAAAGATCCAATAGAGATAGGCCAGGTGGGTGGATGTGGCTATCGATCATACCAGGTAATACCATTTTTCCCTTCAGATCAATGATCTGCGTTTTTTCTTCTATTAAACTCTGCACATCCTTGTCACTACCTGTAAACAGAATTTTATTATCCTTAATTGCCACAGCCTGATATACTGTGTCTTGCTCATCAGCAGTGTACACTACACCATTTGTCAATACGATATCAGCTAACATATTATTGACCACTTTAATTCACCTACCTCTTTGTTTTTTCAAAGTTCTTTCACTTTTCATATGAAATATTATAGGATTGTTCATTTGTCAATATTTTTCTTCTCGGCCTAATGACATTATTATTCATTTCTTGTTTTATAAATAAGAAAAGGACTTACCTTTTGATAAGTCCTTTTCTCTATAGAAAAATTTTAAAGCCCATAATATCGTTTCTTTTATATGTCCAAACCTGCAGCTCGCAGGTGGGCATCCTAGATATTCTTTTGCCATCCACTCTTAGATGGCTCGGCAGCCAAATACCATTAAATTCCCCAATTATAAAAGTAGGTTGGACATATAAAAGATCACATACACCCCAGGCAATTTGTTACTACAGTAAATATATAATACCACATGTATCTTATAGATGCAAAGACATTTAACATTGATTCTACGGGCATTTTTCTATTTTGGGAGATTCATATACTATATGCAAGTTTATACTTTCAAATGCGACTTTTTACGATTAAATGACACAGCTTATTTTCTAAATAATCCAATCGCAACTTTTAGCCCAAACTATGTATTTTCGCTTTATTTAAAAATTGATCAAAAAACATCTGATAGTATCTGCCTTGCTGATTCATTAAAAGATCATGATTGCCTTCTTCTAGTACTTCGCCATTATCGATTAGCAAAATAGTATCTGCATCACGAATCGTATTTAGCCTGTGGGCAATGATAAAACTAGTGCGCCCCTGCATAATATTGAGCAAAGCATTCTGTATATGTACTTCTGTGCGAGTGTCAATACTACTGGTAGCTTCATCCAGAATAAGTATAGAAGGTTCCACTAAAATTATCCTTGCAATTGCTAGAAGCTGCCTTTGTCCTTGGCTTAGATTTCCGCCATTCTCTGACAATAGAGTTTCATATTGTTCTGGAAGTTGCAAAATAAAGCTATCAGCATTAGCCATTGTTGCTGCTCTTCTTACTTCCTCATCCGTAGCATCTGGTTTCCCATATTTTATATTTTCTCTAACCGAACCTGAAAACAAATAGGTATCCTGCAGTACTATACCAAAACATTTCCTTAAACTATCTCGCGTATATTCTCTTATGTCAAGTCCATCAATCAATATCCTTCCCTTTGTTACATCATAGAAACGGGTAACTAAATTTACAATTGTAGTCTTCCCTGCCCCTGTAGGTCCCACAAGGGCCGTACTACTACCTTCTCCTGCTGAAAAACTTATATCTTTCAATACAGGTACATCTGGGCGATAACCAAAAGTCACATTTTCAAACACTACATGTCCTTTAGGATTTTCTAATGGGATTGCATTCGACGAGTCAGCGACCTCCTCTTGCTCATCTAGAATTTCAAATACCCTCTCAGCACCAGCAACACCAGACTGCAAAAGATTAAATAGATTAGCTAAATCATTTAACGGCCTAGAAAATTGCCTTGAATAACTTAGAAAGCTAGCGATAACACCAATCGTAATTATACTCTTTATTGCCAGAATACCTCCTACAATGGCAATCAGCGCAGTTCCGAGATTATTAATTACATTCATGAGGGGCATAAGAAAGCCTGACCAAATTTGAGCCTTCAAACCTACCTCACACAACTTCATATTGATAAAATCAAATTCGGCAATCACCTTATCTTCATGATTGAATGCTTTAACCACTTGTATACCTGTAATCGTCTCTTCAATATGACTATTTAAATGGCCAAGCTGCATCTGCTGTTCTTTAAACAATTTACTGGTTTTATTAGCAATTGCACGTGCAAGTAATATTATCAGCAGAGCAGTGAGTAAATTCACTACTGTAAGAAACGGACTCAATAATACCATCATAACCAAAGAACCAATAATAGATATCAAGCCCGACAATAGTTGCGTTGTTGACTGAGAGATGGTTCCACTTACATTATCGATATCATTCGACAATCTACTCATCAATTCACCATGAGGATGAGTGTCAAAGAAGGCAACAGGAAGATTCTGAAGCTTTTTAAACAAAGCTCCTCTAAGATTTGTAATGATCTGCTGAGATACACCCGCCATAAGCCATCCTTGAAAAAAAGTCAGAATTGTACTAGCAGCATATACCATAATAAGCGCTATAACCAGTATTTTCAGTGTGCCAAAATCAACAAATCCTTGGGAAGTGGACATGGCATCAATAGAAAGTCCTATCAAATAAGGCCCTATAAGAATCAGTAAGGATTCACCTATAATAAACATTGCAATATAGGTTAGAATTCTTCTTTCTTTATCAATGTAATACCAAAGCCTCTTAAGAGTTCCTATAAAGTTTTTGGCTTTAATAATAGGTTCTCTCCCACCACGCTTACCCAGACTTCCTCGTGGACTTCTTAGGGCACCTGAAATATAAGAATTTTTATGTTCCTTACCTTCTTTTAATTGTTCATTTTCATGAGACATACCACTACATCTCCTTACCTACTTGTGAATAAAATATTTCCTGATAAATCTTGCAAAACCTTATAAGTTCGTCATGTTTACCAATACCAATGATTTCTCCTTGATCTAGTACTACTATTTTATCTGCGTCTATTACAGAGGCAATTCGCTGTGCAATAATAAGACAGGTAAGACCTTTTGTATATTTTTTCAGTTCTTTCTTTATTTTCTCTTCTGTAACCACATCTACAGCACTTGTAGAGTCATCTAAAATGAGAATTTCCGGTTTTCGAACCAATGCCCTAGCAATCGCTAGTCTTTGTTTTTGCCCTCCAGAAAAGTTGACTCCACCTTGACCTACTTTTGTTTTATAACCTTCTGGAAATGCAACAATAAAATCATGCGCTTGAGCAATCTTTGCTGCTTTTTCAATCTCTTCTATTGTGGCGTCTTCCTTTCCCCATTTTATATTATCAATGACGGTACCAGTAAATAGAATGGATTTCTGAGGAACGATAGCAACTTTTTCCCTTATCCACTTAGGGTCTTTATGTTTCAAATCTTCACCATCTACTTTTATAGAACCGGAACTTACATCATAAAAACGTGGGATGAGATTAATAAGACTACTCTTGCCTGAACCTGTAGAACCTATAATTCCAACCGTCTCCCCTGGCATACAAGTAAAATTAATATTTTTGATAATTGATTGCGTAGTAGTTCCCCCATACGAAAAATATACGTCTTCAAAATCCACTCTTCCTTTTACAGCTACATCTTTTACAATATGCTGATCCCATTTCATGTTACTTACCTGCGAAAATATTTCACTGATACGTCCTGCTGATGCTTTTGCTCGCACAAACATATTAAAAACCATAGAAATTAATAGCAATGAGAATAGCATTTGTGTCATATAGTTAATAAATGCAATAACGTGACCTGCTTGCATCGCTCCTAGATTTACATATATCCCACCGAACCAAAGTACCCCTATGATGCCAAGGTTCACAGTCAACATGATCCCAGGACCAAATATAGACATCATACGCATAGCTGTAACGGATCTTAATTGTAACTTTGTGTTAGCTTCATTAAATTTTTCCACTTCATAATCAAATCTATTAAATGCTTTTACAACTCTGACACCTGCTAAATACTCCCTCATCACACTGTTTACATGATCAAGGGCCTGCTGAACTTTTGTAAAAAAAGGAAATCCAATTTTCATATTGATTATGATTAATATTCCAACAATAGGAACGACTATAGCCAACACCATCGCCAAATTATAGTTTAGACGTATGGCCATGATAAGGCTCCCGATACACAGAAATGGCCCCTTAATAAAAATTCTCATGAGTCCATTTACAAGGGTTTGCACTTGCGTAACATCATTTGTTAATCTAGTTACCAAAGAAGCTTTATCAAAATGATCAATATTTTGAAGTGAAAGCGTCTGTATCTTTTTATACAAGTCTAATCTTAATTCAGCTCCAAATTTCTGCGAAACATTACTTGATATTATGTTGCGGGCAGAAGCTGCAAAAGCTCCTAAGATCGTAATAATTAGCATTGTGCCACCTTTTAAAGTGACATACTCCATATTCTTGCTAGCTATACCCACATCAATAATTTGCGACATAATGGTCGGTAGCATAAGATCACACAGCGTTTCACACATTACAAAAAACACTGCAAGAAAAAAAGACTTTCGATATTTTACTTGGTAAGGATTTAAAAATTCCATGTTTTTACTCTCCTTGGATATTTCATAAAGAAGACTTGGTCTAGGTGGAGTTTCAAACCCACCAAAATCAAGTCTTCTTTATAAAATCTTCATACTCTGCGATCTTTTCATAAACTTTATTCAAACTATCTCTTATAAACAACTCTGCCCAATACACATTTTTATCCCGCAAAACAGCCATCAATTGACCCTCTTGCTCATCCATAAAAAGAATGCATTGCCCACAAGTTATATTAATTTCCCGAGGAATTGGCACTGCAGCCACTCTTATAGCGGCTTGACTCAGCAATTCTTCAGCTCGAATAGCGTGGCGTATAGAACAAAAAGAGAGTAGACGATTATATTCCTCATACATGACCTCACCTCATAAAGTAATGGCTTTTCCAGAAGAAGATAATTCTTCTATAATCGAATACATATTGGTTATTGCCCCGACAACTAATTTATCTTTTAGCTCATAATAGTCAAGGCATGCACCACATGATAGTATTTGTACGCCTTTATTATTTAACGCAACTAGATGTTCCAATACTGAAGAGTTTTCAGTCGTTAAGAATACCCCACCGTTAATAAACATGATGGTGCGAGGTAAAGGTTCTTTTTCTAGTAATGCATAAAAGAAAGATTTTATTAAAACTGCCCCCAGTTCACTATTTCCCTGTCCCAGGGTACTTTGAGTAATAAGATATACACTATCATTTTGGACTATTTTAGGAGTTAGGTCCGCAACTACTCCTTGCCCTTTAGTGATAGTAATAGAATAAAGATTATCTTTCTCTTCTACTGTGACTTTACATTGATTTGCAGTAGCAAATTTCATGACATTTTCTTTGGCTGCTAGATTATCAACAACCACGGTAATGATTCCATCAACCATTTCTTCCAATGCTTTTTTTGTAGCAATAACAGGACGTGGACAAGCTAATCCACGAGCATCTACACTAATAAACATAAATTTCACCTCTTTCTTTATTGGAAACACGTCCTATAATTGCTGCCTCCTCTATTCCAGCCTGCTGCAAATCTGTGAGCAATTGTGAAGCAACATCTTCTGGAACGCTCACGAGGAGACCACCAGAAGTTTGCGGGTCATAGCACAAATCCCGTATGTATTCTGGTACTGTAGGCGCAAATTTAATGGTGGTTAGATAACTCCGAGTACTATAGGCACTAGCTGGTATTAATCCCATCTCTGCCGCTTCTTTTGCCTCTGGCAAAAAAGGCAGGGTTGTGGTATCAATAGAAATTCCAATACCGCTAGCATTTGCCATCTCATGGAGATGTCCTAATAGACCAAATCCAGTAATATCGGTGCAAGCATGAGCAGTAAATCTTTCTATTATTTCAGCAGCTGTTCGGTTCAGTTTAACCATACTCCTAACAGCTGCTGCAGCCCCCTTGGGAAACATCTCTGCACGAGCCGCCATAGTCAAAACACCTGTGCCAATAGCTTTGGTAATGAGTAATACATCCCCTAGTTTAGCCCCAGCATTAGTAAGAATTCTATTAGGATGCGCTACACCCGTGACACTTAGTCCATATTTAGGTTCATCGTCGTGAATAGAGTGGCCACCAACGATGAGAGCTCCTGCCTCGGCTACTTTATCTTGCCCACCACGCAAAATAGTCAAAAGCACTTCAGGATCAAGTTTGCAAACAGGGAATGCCACTAAATTCATAGCAGTCAGTGGCTTCCCACCCATGGCATAAACATCACTTAGGCTATTTGCTGCAGCAATCTGACCAAATAAATAGGGATCATCAACAATGGGAGTAAAAAAATCAACAGTTTGAATCAATGCAGTTGTTTCATTTAGCTTATATACACCGGCATCATCCGAAGTATCTATACCAACTAAGAGGCGAGGATCAGATATTTTAGGCAATTGCCGTAATACCTCTGCTAAATCTCCCGGACCAATTTTAGCAGCACAACCACCATTTTTGCTATACTCCGTTAATTTTATCATATGACTGCCTCCCCTAAGCTTTAAATAACTTGAAGAAAGATTTCCATTGTACCGCCGCAGACCATCCCCTCATCAGCTGCATTATCATCAAGCAATGACAATACATAAGTAAAGGATATATTTTCATCTAAGGCTCTAAGAGCTTGTAACCTAGCCTCTGACTCTGTACACCCACCACCGATAGTACCTACTATCCTTCCATCAGGATAGACAAGCATTTTAGTTCCTGCTTTACGAGGCGTCGAACCATGAGTGTCAACAATGGTAACTAACACAGCCTTACTTTTTTCTCCCTTAATATCACAAATAGTTTTAAGAATTATTTCATCCATCCTATCACCTTCCTATATCTCTAAGAGGTAAGCAAGTCCCTTTTCGAGTAGTTGCTAATACCTCTGCAACAATACTAAGAGCAATCTCTGCTGGTGTTTGAGCACCAAGATCAAGGCCAATGGGAGCCCGCAGGTGTGATAAAAATTCTTTGGATACACCTTCTTCAGTCAACTTTTTTATAATTCCATTGACTCTTCGCCGACTGCCAATCATACCTAGATATGATACCGGATAATGCATCACTGCCCGTAAGCATTCTAAATCATAACGATGTCCTCTGGTAACAATAATAATTGCAGAGTACCTTTTATTATTTATTTCTTTTAAAGCGATTCCAAAATTTTCACAAATAACGCTTTCGGCATTGGGAAAAGAGATGTTGTTCGCAAAATCAGGACGATCATCTACTACTGTTACAGCGTAGCCGATCAAATATAGCATCTCCACTACAGGCTGACTAATATGCCCAGCTCCTAATACCAAAGCACTCGGTCGAGTGCTCAAGCGATCCCAAAAGAGACGATAGTGCCCATTATATTCTAGTTCTATTATTGTCGCCTTCTGCCAGCTTATTGTTTCTATTTTTTGAATAAGCGCGGTAGTAAAAGTTTGATCAACAAGAATTCCTTCAGGCTCATTCCCGTTGGATATAGTCAACATTTCCCCTAAGTTAATTGCTTGTTCCTTAGGAGTGTTTATAATTGTTATAATATCTGTCGGTTGATAACGATTGGCCTTTTGCAATAGACGTAAAAAAATATCCATATCTTCTCCCCCCGCCATATTCTCTTTTCATCGGATATAGGATAAAATTCCGTTAATAGCGAGTAGCAATATCTTCAATCCAAATTAAATATCATTATTAGCTTATCATCATTTTCTAATCCTTATATTATTCGGGAACTTTTATTAAGAAACGTAATGTCGGTCCAATTTTCTGAGGAATCTCCATCATTTCATAGCCGGCTTTCACTACTTCTTCAGGCACAGAAATAAAACTTTGCGGACAATCTGCTAATACTTCAACAATACTCCCCTTAGCTAATTTACCTAATGTATTTAAAGAAAAAATAACTGGATAAGGACAGGGTTCCCCCCTAAGATCTAATAAATATAGTTTATCCGTTTGCTTCATCATGTTTTGACCTCCTCACTACTATTCCTTGATTTGAAACTTGTCGCCAATCAGCCCAAATATACAAGGAAAATAGCATAGCGATCGTGAGAATAATAGCTCCAACGTAGCCAAAATTTGTGACTAAGTTAATTCTGGGAAAGGGTTCCACTAACCAAGTATATATACCAGAATCCCAGGCAAGAATTAAAATTGTCGCTCCAATAACATTACCAATGCCAACAAACCAAAATTGTATCTGTCCTTCTACTGATCGATACATCCATCCAGTTTCACACCCTCCAGCAATAACAATACCCAAACCAAATAAAGCACCTCCTAGTAATGCGCCAGGACCAGCCCACCAAATGACCTTAGGAGGCATACCTTGTGCCAAAAACACAGCAGTAATTAGAGTCTGAACTACCATACCCCAAACCAAAGCTTTTGTCATCTTAGAGCGTCCAATTAGCCAGAGATCTCGAAAGGCAGATGTAAAACAAATTTGTCCTTTCTGTATTAGAAAACCAAAACCAAACCCGAAACAAGTAGCAATCAATAAATTCAGTGCATAGTTAGCGCTCACTTTTTGAAGTAAGTAAAGAATAAATAGAATCAGTCCTAGAAACCCAATATAAGGTTGCACACGATAATACCATCGATCTTGCAACATATTTCCCACGGTTTTCACTGAAACCAGTTTCGGTTCCCCCATCATGAGTGGGTGCATGCTTAATTTTAATCCATAAAACGTACCAACTATAGTACCAAAAGTAAAGAGCCAAGTATGAAATGAGAATTGAGGAATCCCTGTAAATAAGGCCGCTAAGTTACACCCCATCGCCATTCTTGTGCCAAACCCTGCAATTATTCCTCCTAGCAAAGCTTGAAGTATGCGTCTACCTGATGGTAGGCGCAACTTAACATTCTGCCCAAACAGCGCACTAATAAAAGCACCGCTAAACATTCCTATTACCATCACACCATCAATTCTAGTTAAAGGTGATCCTGCAAAGTTAATTAATTTTAAATATGTATAATGACTTACATCCACACCGATAATTTCCAAGAAATGTCCACCCCAGCGAGTAAACTCCCCTGTTACCGCCCAGGCTACACCAACAGAGCCAAAATATAAGGCGCTTAATACTCCTAATGCAATTACTGAAGACTTTTGTTCCCAGAAGTTTTCTACAATTCTCAAATAATATATTTTATATAATGATATCATGAATGACTTCTCCTAACCATCATTTATCCAATTACTTTCAGTATAACTTTTACAACTATCAAATCAAATGATATTTATTTTTTCTTATTATATGCAGTATCTTTTAATGGTAAGGAATTTCTAAGTTTTCCATCCCGCCTATAGTAGGCACAAGCTACCGCAGGTGCACCAGGAATTGCTACAATTTCACCTACACCTTTTGCACCGTAGGCAAGAGATGAGTGATTTTTTTCCACAAGAATACAATCAATTGTAGGTACATGAATAGAGCGAAATAAGCCTAGTGTACCAAATTTTGCAGTAGGCATACCATTCTCTAGGGGAAAATCTTCTGTAAGCGCATAACCTAGACTCATGACTACTCCCCCCTCTATTTGCCCTTCTACAGAAACAGGATTAATAGCTTTACCTACATCATGAGCAGCTACTACTTTTTCAACTTTCCCCTGATCATCTAAAATCACTACCTGTGTAGCATAGCCATAAGCAACATGACTAACAGGATTAGCTTTAGTAGAGTTCATAGGGTCAGTTATACCACAGTATTCCTTATAATATTCCTTACCCTCTAGTTGTAACAACGAGGCTATTTCTAAATCAGCTTTAAGAGCCAAAGCAGCCTGACGAGCAGCTTCCCCATTAAATACAGTTTGTCTTGAAGCTGTTGATGTACCTCCATTAGGGGTCATCAACGTATCTGCAGGATAAGCTTCAATAGAAGTAGCGTGTAGACCTGTTGTTTCTGCAACGATTTGGATTAAAGTAGTTGCCAATCCTTGGCCCATACAAGCTGCACTCGTATAAATAACGACTTTTCCTTCTAGTACCCTAATCCTTACTCGCCCTACATCTGGCACTCCTACACCAAGACCACTATTTTTCATAGCACAGGCAATTCCAGCATCAGGATATTCATTAAAAATATCCTCTACAGCTAATAAAGTTTCTTTAAAAGCTGTACTTTCATCAGCAATTTGTCCATTTGTCAGTACTTTACCAGGTTCAATAGCATTGCGAAAACGAATTTCCCAAGGAGAAATACCTGCTTTTTCTGCCAATAGATTAAGATTTGTTTCCATCGCAAAACAAGACTGAGTTACGCCAAACCCGCGAAAAGCCCCTGCTGGTGGATTATTTGTATATACGCCCAAGCCTGTAATATCAACATTTTCAACTTGATAAGGTCCTGCAGCATGAGTACAGGCTCGCTGCAAAACAGGTCCTCCTAGAGAAGCATAAGCACCAGTATCAGCTACAAGAAAAGCCTGTACGGCTGTGAGTTTTCCATTTTCATCACAAGCAGTAGTAAACTCCATTTCCATAGCATGACGTTTAGGATGCGTCCGAATACTTTCTTGGCGGCTTAGTGTGATTTTGACAGGTTTACCTGTATGCCAAGTCAATAGTGCTGCGTGGTGTTGTACAGATAAATCCTCTTTGCCACCAAAACCACCGCCTACCAATTTACTAATCACTCGCACTTTCTCATTGTCTACTCCTAACAAACCTACAATACCATGATGGTCATCATACACACTCTGAGTCCCTGTATATACTATCATAATTCCTTGTTCAGAGGGAACAGCCAAGGCACTTTCTGGTTCTAAAAAAGCATGTTCCGTTGGAGGGGTCGTATATTTTTGGGTTACAACATATGCAGCTTTTGAGAAGGCTTGCTCTACATTGCCCCGTTTGAGAACCGTTTTATTAAGTATATTACCCTTAGCATTGATTTTGGGAGCCTTTTCTTCCATGGCTGCCTGTGGAGTAAGCAATGGTACTAGCTCTTCATAATCTACTTTAATCAATTGCAATGCATTCTCTGCATTTCTCTTTGAAGTTGCTGCAACTAAGGCTAAAGCATCCCCCACATAACGGGTTTCTTCGCCTTCAGCAATCAGTGCTGGCCAATCTTGAACTATGTGACCTAGGAATCGCTGTCCCGGGATATCTTTTGCTGTTAATACTGCTTTAACACCGAGAGCTATTGTTGCATCAGAAATATCGATTTTTTTCACTAAAGCCCTAGGATATTTAGCTCTTAATACAGCGCCATACAGCATATCCTCCACTTTCATATCATCAACATAAATACCAGTACCCAATACTTTCTCAGTAACATCAATGCGATGCATATTTTCTCCAACCCGATACTTAATTTCCACTTGAGGAACATAATCTTCATATAAAGCTTTGGCTACCATCGCTATCGCCTTTTCAATTTTTACGTAACCAGTACAACGGCAAATATTTCCTTGTAGAGCCTTCTTAATCTCTGTACCTGTTGGATTAGGATTTTGATCTAATAACGCTTTCGCACTAATCACCATACCCGGTATGCAAAAACCACACTGAACTGCTCCAGCTTCAGCAAAAGCCCAACTGTATACTTCTTTTTCTCGTTGAGATAGACCTTCTACCGTAGTAACTTGTCTTTCACCCACTTTGGCTATGGTTAAGAGGCAGGCTCGAAAAGCTTTTCCACCCACTAATACCATACAAGCACCACATGCTCCTTCACCACAGCCATTTTTTACAGAAGTGAGGCGAGCCTCATCACGCAAAAAATCCAGTAAGTTCATGTCTTCCTTTACAGAATAAATATTGTTGTTAAGATTTATTCTGAACATACTTCACGACCTTTCTTAACCATTTTATGGACGGTAGTGTGTATGAATTTTTTCTCTTATCTAATCCCTTGACGTGGCAAATAAATCCCATGAGGATTTACATCGCATAACTTACCATGATGCACAACCTGCCGCCCTCGTAAAAAAACATGTCTAGCTTTTCCTTTTTGTTGTAATCCCTCATAAGGTGTATAATCAACCCGTTGATACTGAGTTTCGGCCCGAATTACAAAAGTATGATTCGTATCCCATACCACAATATCGGCATCACTTCCAGGTGCTATAGTTCCCTTACGAGGAAAGAGACCAAATATTTTTGCTGGTTGAGTTGCAGTCACATTCACAAATGTATTCATACTAATTTTGCCTGGCACAACACCATAGGTGTATAACAAACTTAAGCGATTCTCCACTCCCGGAATGCCATTTGGTATCATACTAAAATCTTGCAAACCAGCATCTTTCTGTCCATTAAAATTGAAAGAACAATGGTCGGTTGCAACAACATCAAGTATTCTATTGCTTAAACCGCGCCAAAGGAAATCCTGATTCTCTTTCTGTCGCAATGGAGGAGATATAACATATTTCGTACTTTCAAAACTATGATTATAATAACTTTCATCTAACAATAAATATTGCGGACAAGTTTCAGCGTATACTTTATTTCCTTTAGCTTTCGCTTTCATTACAACTTGTAAAGCAAGATTAGAACTTAAATGTACAATATAAACCTGTGATTGAGCAGCTTGCGCTATTGCAATAACCCTGGTAACCGCTTCCTCCTCTGCTATGATGGGACGTGATAGAGAATGGTAGTAAGGCGTAACATTACCTTGACTACGATATTGATTGACTAAATTGTAGATCATATCACCATTTTCACAATGGACACAAACAAGCACACCATGCTGCTTACCTTTAGTAAAGGCTTTGAATAATATATCATCATTTACTTGTAAAACATTTTTATAAGCCATATATAGTTTAATTGAAGTCACACCAGCACTTTTAGATAGCCAGCATATTTCCTCAGCTATATCATCATTCCAATCACTGATTGCCATATGAAAACCATAATCAGTATAATTCTTCCCCCTAGCTTTAGCATGCCAAGCCATTAAGGCTTCTTTGAGAGTCTGACCTTTAAACTGGGTTGCATAATCAACAACTGTCGTTGTTCCGCCAATAATTGCTCCTTGTGTACCACTGCTAAAATCATCAGCAGTAACAGTATTACCTACTGGCAGATCAAAATGTGTATGGACATCAACACCTCCTGGAAGTAAAAAGCATCCTTCTACATCCAGTATGTGATCTTCCGGTAAAGCAATACCTTCGCCAATCGCAATAACCTTCTCGCCTTCCATACGAATGTCGGCTTTATAATAATCAACAGCTGTTACAATGATTCCACCACGTAATATGACCCCCATATCAGTACCTCCAATAAAAGGCAGAAATACATTCTAAAGTATTTCTACAAACTAAACTCTTACCTAATCATCCCATAAAAATAAAGCGGTAATGTTATGCTAATAATAGTTAGTAACATCACCGCCATTTTAAAACAGCCAAGTTCTAAATAAATATCACCCAACATAAAAATCTGCCAACTATAAATAAATATGCGTGCCCGTTTTTCCAGCTACTGCTGCTTCCAGTGATGCTGGATTAGTAATGATGGCTTTCTTACCACCGCTTTCCAGGAAATTGATTACAGCTTGAATTTTGGGCAACATACTACCAGGAGCAAAATGTTCTTTTTGGACATATTGCTTTAGTTCCATCACCGTGACTGAATCCAATGCTATTTCATCTGCTTTCCCATAATTTAAATATACCTTTGGCACACCTGTTGAAATAACGAGCAAATCAGCTTTTATTTTCGTCGCTAGCAAACTGGAGGCAAAATCCTTATCAATGACGGCATCTATACCCGTTAGTGTACCATCAGCCTGTTTAATCACAGGAATACCACCACCGCCGACTGCTACAAGACAATATCCATCTCCAACCAGTTTTCTAATAACATCCTCTTCAACAATTTTTTGGGGAAGTGGAGAAGCAACAACACGACGATATCCTCTACCAGCATCATTTACTAATATCCAGCTAGGGTTTTCAGCCTTAATTTCTTGAACTTGTTGTTCAGAATAATAAGAACCAATCGGTTTGGTTGGATTGCCAAAAGCCGGATCTTCTACATCTACAACCACCTGCGTAACAACAGTAACAGCAGACTTATCAAGTTTTCTTCTTCTAAATTCATTGTCCATAGCCTGTTGTATCTGATAACCAATTGCCCCTTGAGTATCAGCCCCACAACTTACTAAAGGTACAGGATGCATTCCTGCGGTTACCATGGCAATTTCCGATCTCCTTAGAATAAAACCTATTTGAGGACCATTACCATGGGTAATAACTACATCATAGCCTTGTTCAATGATACTAGTGATGCAACTTGCGGTTTCACAAACAGCACCATATTGATCCTCTACCGTTTGATGGTCATTGTCGCGAATCAAAGAATTACCTCCAATAGCGATAACAGCCAATCTCTTCATATTTATCTTCCACCCATTAAGAGAGTCATAACTGCTTTCGCAGTATGTAGACGATTTTCGGCTTCATCATAAACAATAGAATGGGGACCATCAATCACTGTATCCTCTACTTCATTATTTCGATCAGCAGGTAGAGCATGCATATACATAACCTTTTTGTCTGCAGTAGCTATTTTAGCTTCCGTACATTTCCATGATTTTTGAGCCATCAGCTTATCATCCACCACAGATACAGAACCAGAGGCAGCGACACCTGTTTGATCGTTCACCCAATTACCCCAGTTTTTGGGAATTACAATATGAGCGCCTTCATAAGCTTGGGCTTCATCATTGGTAATGGTTACAGTACCACCATATTGCGCAGCATTGGCTTTTGCTTGCTCAATAACCCAATCAGGAAGTTCCCAGCCTTTCGGGTGAGCCAGCCATACATCCATGCCATAACGAGGGAATACCAGAAGCTGGGATACAGGTACAGAAATGGGCTTCTTGTGACTTTCAGCATAAGCCCAGATAATAGATACTTTAATGCGTTTTAAATCACCAAGTTTTTCTTTCATGGTCATCAGGTCTGCTAAAGCTTGGAAGGGGTGGTAAAGATCACACTGCAGATTCATAACAGGAGCTGTGGACCATTTAGCCATTTCATTCAGATATTTATTGCCATATCCCCAATTGCAGTAACGGCAGGCAATGGCATGACCGAAACGAGAAAGAATAATGGCTGTATCTTTAGCACTTTCTCCATGAGCAATTTGCAT
Source organism: Pelosinus sp. (assembly GCA_029239675.1). Classification (GTDB taxonomy): domain Bacteria; phylum Bacillota; class Negativicutes; order DSM-13327; family DSM-13327; genus Pelosinus. The sequence continues at coordinate 28,693 of JARBUM010000002.1, forward strand.
ACTGCTGGAATCTAGAAAACCAGCATGACCGCCAAGTTGTGCAAAACCAGCTTCCATGGAATTTCTTGTGCGAGTAGATTGTTCAAAGAACATTAGGAACATGGATTGGTTTGGTAAATAGTTAGTAGGAACACCCATTGCAAATTTTCTTTTAAGATCTAGTGAAACTTCTAACATCGTATCGACTTCTTCTTTCGTGAAATCTTCTAAATTGATAAAATGTCTTCCGCGAAAAATGGATTGCATAACAGTTATCCCCCTATTTTTTTGTAGATGATGAATCCATCTACATCAATATTATTTATTTACAATATTTGTTGTGTGAGCAGGCATTTTAGCAGCGTACTTCTTACTATACATTATGGGAATCACTGCATATACAGCTGCACAATTGATCAGTTCTTTCTTCCAAGTACATTCGTTTGGTGCGTGTGCCTGATCTTCATGCCCAGGACCAAAACCAATACAGGGAATACCATAACGTCCCATAATAGAAACTCCATTGGTGGAGAATGTCCATTTGTCCACCTTAGGATCCTCTTTAAATAGACCTTTATAGGAATCGACTACCGTATGACAAACTGGATGACCATCTTCAATCAACCATGTTGGAAAGTAACACTCTGTAGGATAAACTAAATTAGTATAAGATGGCCTTTCATATTGATACATCGAAACTTCTGCCTTTGCAGCTTTAACGGATGGGAGATTCTTAATTTGCTGGATCGCAAATTCACCCGTTTCACCAACTGTTAATCTCCTATCAATGGAAATCCAACAACTATCAGCCACTGCACAACGAGAAGGTGAAGTATGAAAAATTTCTGAAACAGTCAAACTACCTTTTCCCAAGAAATCATGATCGACTAGGTTTTCATGAAGAGCTTTCAAATCCTGAAGAATACCAGCCATTTTATAAATTGCATTATCACCGCGCTCAGGAGCTGATCCATGACAGCTTACCCCTTTGGTAACTACTTTTATTTCCATGCGGCCTCTTTGTCCTCTGTAAATCTTGCCATCTGTTGGCTCGGTAATAAGAACAAATTCTGGTCTTAGCTGATCTTCATTTATGATATATTGCCAGCAAAGCCCATCACAATCTTCCTCTTGTACAGAACCAACAACCACTAATGTGTAATCATCCTCCAGTTGAAGTTCTTTAATGATTTTTCCAGCATACACCATGGACGCCATACCACCTTCTTGGTCACTGCTACCACGGCCAATGATGATTTCATCATCTTCATGCCCTTTAAAAGGGTCATATATCCAATTTTCAGGATTGCCAATACCCACCGTATCAATATGAGCATCCATAGCAATTACATGTTTACCGTGACCAATATATCCAAAGATATTTCCCATTGGGTCAATTTCTACTTTATCAAAACCGACCTGTTCCATTTCTTCCTTTATGCGTAAGACGACTTTTTCTTCTTGGCAGCTTTCACTAGGAATAGCAATCATATCGCGAAGGAACTTACTCATTTCAGGCTCGTATTTTTTTGCTAATTCTAATACTTTCTCAAAATCAACTTTCAAAAGGTCAACCTCCTCTAAGATTTTCTGTCTCTATATACACTATTTTTGACTTGTATTTGTTATCATTGTTATCTTACTGATATCTTTATGTTAATACCAAATGCAATATTACAACTTCTTTAGTTACCTCGAGGATATGTCTTCCAATTATTAAGACATCTTTTTAGATTCCTTAATTCCGTAATTTGCGGAATTTTCAAATAAAAAAGGCAATGATGTAGTTATACCTCGATAGATAACTGCCATCTGTGCAGCTTCCCGAATTGACAGTATCCCTGTAAACAGTTTTTTTACTGTCATCTTCTGAATCACAAAATCCGAAGATAAATGGACTGCAACCAATGAACTGACAAAAACTAGACCATCTTTTTCTACAGAAAGTTTAGATTCCAAGCCACCAGTTTTACAGCGAATGGTATTATCTTCTATGTAGAACGCATTATTTTCTTCTTGTAAAAAATCACTTTCTTTAAGAAATAACCTCGGCTTATCTATATAAGGCATACCATTATGAACACAGAAGGAAGCACAGTTACCACACTCATTGCAGAAATCATCAAGATGAACAATTTGGCGTTTTTGATTAACCTGAAAGATTTCTTTTCCCACAATAATTAGTTTGCCATTTTGACAAGCAAGTTTAGATAGCGTTGTTCTGATTGGTGAAATAGTATACGTATAATTAGCCCTATTGGGACATACCTCAACACATTTGTCACAGAGAATAGAACATTGCATACAACGAGCTGCTTCTTGGCGAGCGGCCTCTGCCGTAAAGGTTTGCTCAACATGATTGAAATTCATACGCTCAGCTAATGGAAGTATCTTTGCTTTCTGTCGCTCTTCTTTTCTAGCACGAACTTGTTTTACTTCTATAAGATCTTTTTCGGAAAGGGCGACTTGAGGAGAAATCTCTTGTTCAAAAGCAATACCAAGCTCATGGCAAATAGCCTCTGCAGCTCGGCGTCCATCCGCACAAGCCTGAATAATAATTGCTGGACCGCGTGCTACATCGCCTCCTGCATATATAGCTTTTCTGCTCGTTTTTCCTGTTTTATCATCTACTACAACAGCACCGTTTTTATTTAGAGATAAGGAATGTCCCTTAAGGAAGGCAATATCTGGACGTTGTCCAATAGCGACAATAATAGAATCTGCCTTTATTTCGAACTCACTGCCAGGAATACTCACTACTTTTCTCCGACCATCCTCATCAACTTCATCTAATCGATTACGTAAACACTCCAGTGCCGCTACTCGACCTTCTTTTAAAATCACTCGAATTGGCATGACAAGTTCTTCTATGGTATTGCCTTCACGAAATAATTCTTCCTTTTCTTCATCCGTTGCTGGCATCTCCTGTTTTGTTCGCCGATAAACAATTTTTACCGGCTTCCCTGTAATTCTCTGCGCTGTACGCGCCCCATCCATAGCTGTATTGCCACCACCAATTACCAGGACGTTTGAACCTAAGTCCAGCCTTTCTCCTTTGGTTACGCATTCTAGCAAATCCAAAGCCGCATAAACACCTTTTCCTTCTATCCCAGGAATATTCAAAGAAGCATCTTTCGGAAAACCACAAGCCACATATACAGCATCAAAACCAGATTTCAACAAATCTTCTGGGGGGGTAGTAATGGGATGTGAAAGCTCTATTTTTACTCCCAGGTCGGTTATGCGAGAAAGATCCTCTTGTACTACCTTATATGGAATTCGAAAAGCTGGAGCAATTGCCGGCATACCACCAGCCTTATTTTTCGCCTCATAAATAGTAGTTTGAATACCATTCAATGCTAAGAAAGAAGCTGCAGCTAACCCAGAAGGCCCTCCACCGATTATAGCTACCTTCTTGCTGTTTTTCTTGGGGAGCTGCCTCTTGACCTGCCCTTTTTCAACAGCAAAGCGTTTTAGGGCTCTGATTGCTACGGGTTCATCGTAGTTATTTCGTGTACAGCGAGTCTGGCAGAGATGCGTACAAATATAACCATTTATTGCTGGTAAAGGATTACGTGCTACAATCACTTCCAGAGCTTTATCATATTCGCCTTGGGAAATCCACCAAACATATTCAGGAACATCCTGGCACACTGCGCATTGCTCTTTACAAGGAGCCGTAACACAATCAAAAACATTAAGCCCAGAAGCTACCTTAGGCAATCCATGAGGATAATAACTTTTTTTGTAACGTTCATTGATGAGCGCTTCAGCCGCTGCTTTTTCTAAATGAATCATTTTATTGCTGGCAAGCTCATCCAGACTGACCACGCCACACCGTGCCATGTCATTCTGTAAATTTTCCAGGTATTGAATAAACCTAGAGTAGCCGCCTGGCTTTAATAAATCAGTGGCAACAGTTACAGTTTTCGCACCAGATGCTAATATTTCAGTCAAATTAAAGGCATCGGCTCCAGCAGAATAGGAAACATATAAATCACCTTGAAAATCTTGAAGTATTTTATAATACAAGTTCATTGCTATAGGATACAAAGCCCGCCCCGACATATACATCTCATCTCCAGGCAAATGCCCTTTATGATTTGCTACAGCCAACGTATTGGTCAGTTTTATGCCAAATATTAAATTTTGTTCTGCAGCAACTTTCTTTAACGTTCTTATCAGTTCTAATGCATGATCATATTGCAAATCATGAGCAAACACAGCATCAGGAATGTGAATATTCTTGTAACCTAAATCATCATGGATAATACTCAATAATCTTTCTTTACCTAGGAGAGTAGGATTCAATTTTATAGTCGTATGTAATTTTCTCTCTACCATCAAATAACAAGCAATTTTCTCAATTTCATTAGAAGGGCAGCCATGCATAGTCGAAAGCGTCACATTATTAGTAAGCTGAGTAGGAATATCAATATCTGCAAAACGTGGAAACTGTTCTCTAAGAATCGCTTTAATTTGAGCAATTTCTTCTGTGGCGTCCGTCATCATATTCATAAAGCGAGTCATAGCTGGACTCTTGATTCCTTCGAGATTATAACCTACGCTCATATTAAAGATGGTGCCAACAGGAACATTTTCAAATTCAAGCATGTTGTGTAAGATATGAATCAACGCCCAAGCCTTTATATATTCATTAGCAGATTGATTTAATTTCAATTCCTGAGACCATTCCACGTTGTAACCCTCGTCTTCCATATCAATACATGGTCTGGAGATATCTAGTTCATCCATAATCTGAACCGTTTTCAGTTCGATAAACCGCCCACCAGACAACCAGGTGCAAATAATATTCTGTGTTAATTGAGTATGGGGACCTGCTGCTGTACCAATAGGAGTTGCCAGATAATTGCCAAACATATCGGAGATAGCATAAGGATTATCATTTTTTGGTATGTAGAACAAGGAACGGTGTATTCCAAAAATGGATTGTTTTTCTTCATATTCTTGCAAAATCCATTTCAGTAAAACAGCAATGGGTTGAACTTTCATTGTGTGAGACATATAAATTAGCCTCCTTTAAACGTGCAACATTGTTACTTCACTATCCAGTTGCTTAGGCGCTCTTCTTTATAACACTACTTTCACTCTTTGTTCCATTTAGCAACGCATTGATTACAATTGCTGCAATGCTTCCTGTAGTAATACCGCTATGTAAAATTACTTGCAGCCAGGTTGGGAAGTTATGATAAAAGTTCGGAACTGCCAGAGTAATCATACCAAGTCCAAGGCTTATTCCTACCACCATAATATTATGAGTACCTTGAAAGTCAATTTTCGAAAGTGTTTTTATGCCACTTGCAGCAACCATACCGAACATGGCAATGCCTGCACCGCCTAAAACAGGACTTGGAATCGCGGCAATAACTGCTGCTAATTTTGGAAACATACCAAGAATGACTAATATGACGCCAGCAGCTGCCACAACAAAGCGGCTTTTAACCCGAGTCAATCCCACTAATCCTACATTCTGAGCAAAGGCCGTGTAAGGGAAACTATTTAATATTCCACCTAGCATAGTTGAGAAACCATCGGCTCGTAAACATCGTGTAAGGTCATCTTCACTAATCGATTTATCAACAATTTCACCAATAGCAATACAGTCACCTGTTGTTTCCGTCATTACCACTAGCATGACCAATACCATAGCCACAATAGAAGCTACATCAAAAGTCGGTAATCCGAACCAAAAGGGTGTGGTAATACTAATCCAACCAGCTTGGGAAACTTGTTCAAAATTAACTAAACCCATAAAAAACGCTATTACTGTACCTACAATCAGGCCTAAAAGGACAGCAATATTACTCATAAAGCCTTTAAAATAGCGATAAAATAACAACACTAACATTAAAACAAAAAATGCAAGCCCAATATACTCTATACTAGCAAAATCCTTTGCAGCTGGATTGCCTCCGCCTGCCCACCTGACTGCTACAGGCATGAGGCTAATTCCTATAATGGTTATAATACTGCCAGTTACTACGGGAGGAAAGAAACGAAGGAGGCGACTAAAGTAAGGACTAATAAAATAGGTAACAGCACCAGCTACAATAATGGAACCATAAATTGCTGGTATTCCGTGAGTTGTACCAATAATAATCATCGGGGTGACAGCCGCAAATGTTACGCCCTGAATCATAGGTATACGGATACCCATATTCCAGAAGCCTAAGGTTTGAATGAGAGTAGCAATTCCACAAGTAAACAAGTCAGCATTGATTAGAAAAATTAGTTGCTCTTTACTTAACCCTAGAGCATTGGCAATAATTAGAGGAACAGCTACAGCACCTGCATACATTGCTAAAACATGTTGTAAACCATAGGTGAACAACTGCCCCGCTGGCAGCATCTCATCAACTGGATGATGTCTGTCTTCCGCCATTTATATCACTCCATTATTCTAATTTTCACAATCTATTCCATAATTTAGAGCTTAATTCTCGTGCTCTAGCGCATACCTGCGCTTCATCAATGTTCATTAAAATTCTATCCTTCATGATAACCTGACCATTAATGACCGTCGTCACTACTCCTCTACCAGAAATACCGAATAAAATATGTCCATTAACATTATTCTCATTTAATACGGTGGGGGGATCATAATCAACGACAATGACATCTCCGTAACAGCCCGCAGCTAACTTACCAATTGGACGTGAAAGGTAGAGATTAGCAATCGCCGAGTTATTTTCAAATAACATGGTTGGGATTTCTCCCCAAGCAACACTTGGATTACCTTGATCATGCTTATGTAAAATATTAGCTACTTTATAGGATTCGAACATGTCGCTGGTATAACCATCTGTCCCTAGACCAACCCTAATACCTTTTTTCATTAATTTAAGAATGGGAGCACACCCTACAGCGTTTCCCATATTTGATTCAGGATTATGAACTACATTGGCACCTTTTGCCTTTAAAATATTCATTTCAGCTTCATCCACATGCACACAATGTACGCTAATTGATTTCGGACCAATCACTCCAAACTCAGCTAATCGTTCTACAACTTTCTTCCCATATTTCTTATCCGCATCAGCTTGATCTGCAGCATCTTCTGCTACATGAACATGGAAACCTATTTCCGATCCAGCGTTTGCTGCAGAACACTTTTCAAGAGTATGATTACTTAGCGTCATAGATGCGTGAAGCCCAAACATACCTTGCAGTAAATCATCCTGACTCTGAGCATATTTGATAAACTCAATATTTTCCTGTATCCCCTCTTCCATGATCTCACTACCGTCACGGTCAGATACCTCATAACATAAAGAGCTGCGGATCCCAGCTGCTTTAGTCGCCTTCGCCATTTCAAATAAGCTGCCCCGTACTGCGCCTGGACTAGCATGATGATCAAAGATTGTTGTTGTACCGTTCTTGATGCAATCAATCAATACAACCATCCCACTATAATAGATATCCTCGATAGTCAAGACCTTATCTAGCCTCCACCATAGACGTTCTAAAATTTCCACAAAGTTTTGTGGTGGCGACTCTTTTGATGACATGCCACGTGCAAAGGTGCTATATAAGTGCATATGAGTATTTATCATTCCTGGCATAATAATTTTGCCTTTGACATCCATAAATTCAGCTTTAGGATATTTCTCCAACATCTTTTCTGTCAAACCCACTTCAGTAATGATATTCCCCTGAATCACTACGCAGCCGTTAGCCAAATATGGCTGATTACTGTCCCGCGTTATCACTTTCCCATTGCCAATAAGCAGCATGCCTATGACCTCACTTAATCTTTTATTCCATGACAGGATACGCTCCATCCCAAACAATACTATGATATTTATCCGGATCCGTATCTCCTTCGGTACTAAAGAGAAGTATCTTTGAATTTGCGTCAAGACCTAAGAGGGCTTTTACTTCTTTCATTTTTTCATTTGTCATAATGGTTGCTAGTAGTCCAGCAGTAACTGCACCAGATTCACCTGAGATAACCTGGCAATCTTCTTTCATTGGACTACCCAAAATACGCATTCCCTTTGCCGCCACCCAATCAGGGCAAGAAACAAACATATCACTAAAGTCCCTTAAAACTTCCCAACTAATGGTGTTGGGTTCACCACAAGCCAAACCAGCCATGATAGTATTAAGATCACCTGTAACTGCATGGGGGTAACCATCATTTGCTAAAGTTGATTGATACAAACAATCAGCTTGATCTGATTCGACAATTATCGTTTTAGGCCGATTTTCTCCAAATACAGAAGCAAAGTATCCCTGCACGGCACCAGCTAAAGAACCAACACCTGCTTGAATAAAAATATGGGTTGGTTTGTCAACTTTTAGCTCCCGTAATTGTTCCAATGCCTCTGCAGCCATGGTACCGTATCCCTGCATAATCCATGTAGGGATTTCCTCATATCCTTCCCAGGCAGTATCTTGAACTACTATCCATCCATGTTTTCGTGCTTCTTCCGATGTCATACGCACAGTATCATCATAATTGAGCTCCGTAATATATGCTTCTGCACCCTCTGCCTTAATATTATTAAGCCGCGTAGCGGAAGATCCTTTAGGCATATATATAATAGACTTTTGTTTCAATTCCTTTGCCGTCCAAGCCACACCACGTCCGTGATTTCCATCTGTTGTTGTAGTAAAAGTAATTTCGCCAAGTTGTTTCCGTATTTCATCTGAAACTAAAGTATTATAATCCAATTGACCAATATCTTTCCCCAAGCGTTGCGCTAGATATTTTGCCATAGCAAAAGATCCGCCTAGTACTTTAAAAGCATTTAAGCCAAAACGATAGGACTCATCTTTTACATATACTCCTGAAACCTCTAAATACTTAGCTAATTTTTCCAAATTACGTAGGGGTGTGAAATGATATTGCGGAAAACTCTCATGAAATTTTTTCACTTTTTGGACTTCTTTCTCACTTAGAAAATCAGTAGAAACCTTTTCTGTTTTTTTCATCATACAATTGACAGCCCATTTAATTTTTTGTTCCATATCTACGCCTCTCTTTTGTTATATCTTCTACACTATACTTTGCAAGAAATGTGCCAGAATTAAGATATATTTTCAATAACTCTTTACAGAATGACATATACAGGTCAACTACTTGTTCTCTTCCCAAATTAATATGATATATATAAAACAAAGAAAACGCGTCAACCCAGATCACATGTATAATTTTATCAAAATGATAGTTTTTATCAAATTGATAAAATTATCATTTTTCAGTTATCTTCTCCTGTCTGCCACCACTACCTATTTTAATAAAACATTATACATAACTATCATTTTGATAATGATATCTGAGCTTAATACGTCTAAATGTATTGAGTCACTTAAAAAATATGAGCGGTTATTCTTAAACAACTCTTTTAGATGGAAACGGAGGAAATTACTAATTTATTTACATCAACCAGCCCCTTATCTGTCAATTTAAGTGTTGGTATTACGGGTAAGCTCATAAATGCTAACGTCATAAAAGGATCATAACAAGGATTAACACCAAGCTCAGAAGCAATATTGTGTAATAAGATTAATTGGTCATAAACAATATGAATATCCTGATCTGCCATTAACCCTGCTAAGGGCAAGGCTAGTGTTCCTAACACCTTTCCCTTGTTTACAATGACAATACCGCCTTGTATTCTTTCAAGTTCTTGTACAGCCATAATCATATCAGGATCACTAGCTCCAATGACAACAACATTATGAGAATCATGAGCAATTGTAGAAGCAATAGCTCCTGAGTGCATTCCAAAGCCCTTTACTAGACCAACACCAACATTCCCGGTAGCATGATGCCGCTCAAACACTGCCATTTTTAAAATATCATTGGCGATATCTTGCACAAATTCCCCATTAGTTACTTCCATTTCTAGTTCTAGTGCAGTTGTAATGAGCTGATGTGGTACAAGACCAATCACTCTAGCTAACGTTGAATTAGCCTTAAGCTTTAATTGATTAAGATGGATATCTCCCAAATACATAGTTTCGCGTATCTGATCATCATTCATTTGCAAGCTAGTAAACACAATTTTGCCATTTTTCGCTACCATTTGTCCCTTTTTGAAAACCATGCTAGGACGCCATGATTCTAAATCATCAAACACTAACAAATCAGCATAATAACCTGGTGCAATCGCTCCAAAATCTTTCAGACTAAAATAAGTTGCTGGATTAATAGTAACCATTTGCAACACTGTAGCGACTTCAATACCTCCAGCAACTGCCATTTGCACCATATGATTGATGTGACCAAGAGTAATGAGATCACCAGGATGTCTGTCATCAGTAGCAAACATACAACGTCGAGCCGTATGACAGTTGACCATGGGTAATAGATTGATAAGATTCTTAGCTGCTGAACCTTCACGCAACATGATATACATTCCTTGCTCCAATCTTTCCATAGCCTCATCAACCGTCACACATTCATGATCGGATCCAATACCAGCAGCAATATAAGCAGTTAATTTCTTACCAGAAAGTTCTGGTGCATGACCATCTATCAACTTACCTTCAGCCAGTTTAATTTTTGCCAGTATCTCCTCATTTTGCTGAAGAACCCCAGGATAGTCCATAAGTTCTCCTAATCCTAGCACTCTTGGGTGGTTTATAAATTTAGCCAATTCATTTGCTGTTAATTTTGCACCTGAAGTTTCTAGTACAGTAGCAGGCACACAGGAAGGTAACATAACAAAGATGTCTAGAGGCAACCCCTCCGCTGCATCTAATATATATTGAATGCCTTTCTCACCCACCACATTGGCAATTTCATGTGGATCAGCAATCAGAGTAGTAGTTCCTGCCGGGACTACTACCTTTGCAAATTCTCCAGGACTAACCATAGAACTTTCCATATGAACATGTCCATCAATAAAACCCGGAGTTAAGAATTTCCCCGTCAAGTCTAGCTCCTTAGTCCCACTATATTGGCCAATACCAGCGATGTAGCCGTCAACAACAGCTACATCGCCTTTAGCAAATTTTCCGGTAAACACATTGAAAATATGAGCATGTTTTAATACTAAATCCCCAGGAGCCTGCCCCTGAGCCACAGCAATTAATTTATTTATTGGTTTCATCTTGATCACCTTGTTTCTCCTTAGTGAAGACGCATATAAAAATTAATTAAGAAGGCTACGCTAACCGCCCACATAATCCAACTAACGTCTTTTGCTTTTCCTGTTAGCGATTTAATAAAAGTATAACTGATAAATCCAAAAGCAAAGCCATTGGCAATACTAAAGGTTAACGGCATCATGATAATAGTCATGAAAGCTGGAAAACCATCAGTAAAATCTGCAAAGTTAACTTGACCAATCTCCGCCATCATCAGTGCTCCTACCAGAATGAGGGCTGGAGCTGTTGCAAATCCAGGTACTAGACCAATAAGTGGAGCAAATAGCAACGAAACAATGAATAATAGAGATACAGTAAGGGCGGTTAATCCTGTTTTTCCACCTTCCGCAATACCAGCAGCACTTTCTACATAAGATGTAACAGTAGAAGTACCAAACATGGCACTGCCAATCGTACCGATAGCATCGGTCGTCAATGCCTTATCCAGATTTTCAATCTCACCATTTTTATCCATCAATTTAGCTTTACGAGTTAAGCCAATTAAAGTCCCCATATTATCAAATAATTCTACTATAGTAAATGTAAATATAATCGAAAATATGCCATACTCCCAAGCTCCTATAATATCCATTTGCATAAAAGTAGCACTCATGCTAGGAAGATTAAAACTCATAATATCACCAATGCCTTTAGGAGTAGGCACAGCGCCCAAGAGCATCCCTAATATAGTAGTTGTAAGTATACCAATCAACATGGAACCTTTAACGTTACGAGCCATCAATACTGAGGTTAAGATTAAGCCAGCACAGGATAATAGAGGCTCGATACTGGTTAAGTTCCCCACTGTAACAAAAGTAGCCTTATCGGCAACAATAATTCCAGAATTTTTCAAACCAATAAAGGCAATAAACAAACCAATACCTACGCCAATGGAACATTTTAAATTCATAGGTACCGCTTTAATAATGGCTTGGCGAATGCCCCCCATAGTTAAAATCAAGAATAAAAACCCTGAGAAAAAGACAGCTCCTAAGGCTACCTGCCAAGGGAGATGCAGTACCCCCACAACATAATATGCAAAAAAAGCGTTAAGTCCCATGCCTGGAGCCACTGCGATAGGATAGTTAGCCCAAAGAGCCATGAGCAAGGTTACCACAGCTGTTGCATAAATAGTAGACGCAATCGCTGCTTCTTTAGGAATTCCGGCGTCTGCTAAGATATTAGGATTCACAAAAATAATATAAGCTAGCGCAACAAAGGTAGTCAAACCAGCCAGCACTTCTGTTTTTACATCCGTTTTTTTCTGACTGAGTTTAAAGAATCGGTCTAAAAAACTCTGCTTGATTACAATATTGGGTATCATTCTAAAACCTCCCAATTATTCTTACAAACCAAATATAACGAGCTTTTCATAACCAGGTTATAGTCTATACGTTTATCTGTAATTGGTTCCCCCCTTTTTCGTTTTTTCTATATAAAACACACTAATTTCTTACTGCATTTAATACGTGATTATACTTCATCACCTAAGACTTTTTGCGCAACAATCTAAAGTTTTTTCTCAATCTATTTGTACAGCTTGTTTATCCTCTCTTCCCAAGGCTTTTTCCGCAGCAAGCATAATATTATGGTAGCCCGTACAGCGGCACATATGACCAGATAACTCTTTTTTAATCTGTTCCCTGCTGAAGTTCTTGCCACTCTCCAGCATCTCCGTTGTTGACATTACAAACCCTGGCGTACAAAATCCGCATTGTACAGCTGTTTCATCTAGAAAGGCTTGCTGTACTTTGGACAATTTTCCGTCTTTAGCTTCACCTTCAATAGTTCTGATTTCTTTTCCATCTGCCCAGACTGCAAGATAAATACACGTATCAAAGGCCATATTATCAATAAGTACTGTACAGGCACCACATTCACCAACAGAGCAACCCTTTTTCACCCCTGTCAGGTGAAACTTATTTCTCAGAACATCTAACAATGATTCTCTGATATCAACTTCGATCGTAACTTCTTTACCATTAACTTTGAAGGTAATTTTTTTAACTAACATTACAGTTCACCTCCGGCATTGATAAAAGCCTGCCTAAAGGCCCGTTTGCTTAATTCTTGGATTAACTGTATGCGAAATTCCTTGGAAGCACGCCAAGATGTTCTTGGATTGACTTCTTCTATCGCCATTTTTCCTACCTCTTCTAATAATGCTTCTGTAAAAATCCTTCCTTTTACCTGTTCTTCTGTTCCTTTACAACGCATCGGAATAGGGGCAGCCACCCCTAAAGCTAATCTGAAATCCTTAATTTTCTTTCCACCCTCTACATTACAAAGAACAACACAACCCAAGGTTGCAATATCCATTGCATTACGCATGGCATATTTAATATAATGACCGCTATATCCCTGGTAATCTTCAGGTGCAATCAAAATAGTTGTTAGAATCTCTTCATGGCGCAAATCGACTTTACCTGGCCCTTTATAAAAATCTGCAATTGGAATATAACGCACACCATCAGGGCCTTGGATTTCTAATTTAGCATTGAAGGCAAATAGGGTAGAAGCACTATCAGCAGAAGTAACTCCATTACAAATATTACCGCCAATACTCCCGATATTGCGAATCTGTGGACCGCCAACCATATCTACAGCTTCTCCTAAAACAGGAATATATTGCTGAACAATCGGATGTTTCGAGACTTGACTAAAACTAGCCCCTGACCCTATCACAATGGTTCCATCTTCCTTAAGAAAGATTCCCTTTAGCTCAGCTATCCCGTGTATGCTAATTAATTGGGCATCATGTATTTTTCCTTCATGTAACTTAATTAGAACATCGCTACCACCTGAAATCAGCATGGCATTTGGGTTGACTAGCAGTAATTCTATGGCCTCTTGTACCGAACCAGCTTCTTCATATTTTGCAATGTCATACATTTTCTATCACTTCCCCCTATAGTAAGCCTGTTTCCTTAAATTTCTCAAATAAACGTTGTGGATTCATGGGAACTTCATAGATCTTCACACCTGTGGCATCATAAATTGCATTACGAATAGCAGGCGCAGGCGATATAGCAGGCGGTTCCCCAAGAGCTTTATTTCCATAAGGTGCAGTTGGTTCATAGGTTTCAATAAAAGCAGTACCTATCTCAGGTGTATCTAATGTAGTCATCAGTTTATAATCAAGAAGATTACTATTTAACGGCCTGCCTGTTTTGCAATCAAACAGCATTTGCTCATATAAAGCATATCCTAAGGCCATGCTCACTCCCCCATGAACTTGAGCATGAGCTAATTTAGGATTAATAAGCCTTCCTGCATCATGGACATTATAAATTTCCAAAACCTCTACTTTTGCAGTAGGCATATCGACTTCTATCTCAACGAAAGTACATCCGTAAGCCAGAGCATTCGTTCTCGCATTATTCGTCACATCAGCCGTAATTGGAGCGGCAAAAACGGTATCATAATAGCTATCTAATGCCACATCTGCAAGGGATAGCACCCTCTCTCCATTATGTATATAAGCTATCCAGCCATCTATAATGGTGAGCGCGCTTGCAGGAATATCAGTCATACCCCAGGCATAATTCAAGACTTTCATCCTAATCTCTTCTGCTGCTTTTTTTACTGCCATACCTGATACATAGGTCTGCCTTGAAGCATAAGACCCTGTATCAAAAGGTGTGATATCTGTATCTTGGGAAGATACCACACTAACCATCTCAATAGATATCCCAATCGTCTCTGCTGCCATTTGGGCAAAAACCGTATCACTTCCCTGTCCAATCTCCGTGGCTCCAACCTGTAATTGAATAGAACCATCTTGATTAAGTACAATTCTAGCGCCAGCAAGTTCCAGTCCAAAAGGATAGGTTCCTGTCTTATAACAAAAACAAGCCATCCCTAATCCGCGCCGTTTTGCTCCTGTATCTTTTGACTTATTTGTCTTTTTTCTATCCCAGCCAATCAAATCCTTACCTGTAGCAACACATTCAGCAAGCCCATTACTTCGAGCGCAAATACCACTTAAAGGGTCTATATAACCTTCTTGATTGCTATTTTTCAAACGAAATTCGATAGGATCAAGCTTTAGTTCTCTAGCGATATCCTCCATATGTGATTCTAAACCAAAAGTAATTTGAGGAATACCGTATCCTCTCATGGCACCTGCTGTAGGTAGGTTGGTATAGACCGTCGTTGCCTCACCCCTAATTGCTTTTTGATCATATAGATGCCTAAATTTCGTAAGGCAGTTAGATGCAATCGAGTGTCCGTGGGAAGCATATGCGCCATTATTAGAAATCGCCGTTAGTTCTCTGGCAATGATCTTTCCCTCTTTATTTACGCCTGTTTTAAATTTGAATTTAAATGCATGGCGAACCCGAGATGCAATAAATGTTTCTTCTCTCGTAAATTCTAGTTTTACGGGTTTGCCATGAACTACTGTTGTCATAAAGGCAACCAGAGGCTCTACTACTATATCCTGCTTACTGCCAAAGCCACCTCCGATATAGGGCTTAATGACACGTGCCCGCCCCCAGGGAATACCTAAAGCCTGACCGATAATCCGACGACAGATATGGGGGATTTGCGTTGAAGAAACAACTACAATCTTGCCATTTTCATCTATATAAGAATAAGCACTATGATTTTCCATAGCACAGTGCTGCACCATACTGGTAATAAACTCATCTTCAAAGATATAATCTGATTCTGCAAACGCTTCTTCCAGCTCTCCTAAAGAAAAATCAGTTGTTTTTATAATATTTTTAGTACCTTCATGAATTTCAATCGCCTCTTCTTTTAAAGAATCCTCGACTGTTAAAATAGGTAAATATTCCTCATATTCAACTTCGATAAGACGTAATGCTTTTTCAGCTGTCAATTCATCTACGGCAATGACGGCTGCAATCTCGTCACCATATAAACGTACTCGTTGGGTAAGCAGATTACGATCCGCCACATCTTGATGTTCTGGATCTTTACTATAAGGGTGACCTGCTGTAGGGAACATATGTTTCGGAACATCCTCGAAGGTAATAACTGCTTCCACACCTGGCATTGCTTTGGCTTTACTTATATCAATTTTTTTCACCCAGCCATTGGCGATTGTACTACGGTAAATTTTTGCATAAAGCATATCCTTCTCAAAAAAATCATCTACATATTTAGCTTTGCCGCAAACTTTGGCAAAACCATCAATTCTCGGGAAATTCTTTCCTACACTCTGCATGGTCCACACTCCTTTCTATAAACAAGAAAGCATATCTATTCAAAAACGAAGGATTTCTATTTCATTGTAAGCAGATTATTGACAAGAATATTTGCTTTATGAACTATTTCTTGCTCATCCAAATCACATAATTCACCCTGTTGAGCTACAATTTTTCCATTTACGATAGTATAAGCAACAGGCCGATTCACACCAACCGTTGCCAATAAGGATTTAGGATCGGAACAGGCCCCCACATATTCCAATTGATTGCTATCAATCATAAACAAATCTGCAGCTTTCCCTACTTCAATACTGCCAATATCGTCTCTTCCTAAAATTTTAGCCCCGCCTTTAGTTCCCATTTTCAAAATTTCATATCCGCTTGGTGCCTGAAGGCTAGCTTGCAAACGATGTAGTAAAAAGGCCGCCCTCAACTCTGCTAATAAATTAGAGCCATCATTACTGGCACTTCCATCTACAGCAAGGCCCACAGGTACACCCAATTCCAGCATCCGAGGTATCTTAGCAATCCCTGATGATAATTTCTGATTCGATATAGGACAATGTGCTACTCCCGTTTGAGTACATGCAAGCCTATACAACTCTTGATCGCTAAAATGGATGCCATGAGCAAACCATACATCCTTGCCAAGCCACCCTAAACTTTCCATGTAATCCAAAGGCCTCATATTATATTTTTCAATACAATAGTCCTCTTCATCTTTGGTTTCTGCTAGATGAGTATGTAAGCGAACATTGTTTTTTCTTGCTAACTCTGCTGTTCTTATCATTAATTCACTAGTAACACTAAAGGGTGAACAAGGAGCCAAAACTATTTGGCGCATAGAATACTTACTAGTATCATGATAGCTTTCAATTAGTTGTAAACTCTCTTCCAGAATTTCCTCTACACTTTGCACCAGTTCATCTGGCGGCAATCCCCCATTACTCTTGCCTCTAGACATACTTCCTCTGGAAGCATGAAAACGCATTCCTAACTTCTCTGCGGCTAAAAACTGCTGGTCTATAAACGCAGAATTTTCTTTTGGGAAAACATAATGATGATCAAAGCAGGTGGTACATCCATACTTTAATAATTCTCCCATACCGACCACTGCACTATAATAGATCATCTCAGGATTGAGTCCTCGCCAGATTTCATATAAGGTAACTAACCAATCAAATAATTCTAGATTTTGCACTTGTGGTAAATTCCGTGTAAAGGTTTGATATAAATGATGATGCGTATTGATCAAACCAGGATAAACAAACATTCCTTCAGCATCAATAACTTTATCTGCAATAAAAAACTCCTTACCGATATGGCAAAAATAATTATTTTCAATGAAAATGTTTTGATTTTCAAGCACTGTATCTTTATCATCCACAGTAATAATGGCTCTGGCATTTTTGATAAGTATACTTGTCATCAGAACATCGTCCCTTCCTGTATATTTTCTTAAAATTATCTTTTTCGTCCTATGATTATGCTACTGTGAATACACTTCCCTTCCAACATGTATTGCAATAACTATGCCAATAGATAAAATGCGTATCATAGATTAAATATTTTTGTAACAATAGGCAAAGCCGCTAGACTTTGCTTGCTTTATAAAAAAGTTAAAAGAAGAAATGTATAAAAATTTTTTATCAAAATGATATTTTTTATCAAAATGATAAAGTTTTCTTTGATATTTTCTAGAATCTACATGTACGAACTCCACAATAGGTTTTATTAAATAGAAAATGAGTAGAATACAGAACCTTTTTTGCTTATCATTTTGATAATTATATAAAATAAAGAAGACTTGATTTATAGCTTCAATTCTGTATGTATATTATTACTTATAGAAGATATCGTCCTTAGAGCAACTTGTTATCTGCTAAAGAATCACCCAATAAATACTATATACTTATCCAACTTCAAATAGATTCTTTTGCATCTTATTAATATTCTTAATTGAATATACCATTTATAATAGTTCATTCAATTTTCGATACAATGTAGCAATCCCAATCTTTAACTGTTTCGCAGCAATTTGCTTACCTTTTGTATTATCACCATAAAATGCAACCGCCTTTAAGATATGTTCCTTTTCTACTTCATGCAAAGGACGAATACATTTACTATTGATTGTTTCTATATGATTCTTGTATTCACGGATATTACGGGGTAATGTTTCCTGAGTTAAAATTCCTAAATCATCTGCCATATTAATCATAAATTCAATCGTATTTTCTAACTCCCGTACATTCCCCGGCCAAGGATAATGGGTTAAGATCGCCATAGTCTGCTGATCAATATCTTGTACTTTTTTATGAAATAAACCGCAATATTTTTCCATAGTACTTTTTACAAGTAATTGAATATCTTCAACCCTCTGCCTAAGAGGCGGTACTTCAAGAGGAATAACATTCAGTCGATAATACAGATCTTCTCGAAATTTATTTTCAGCAATTAATTCTTTTAAGTCCCTATTGGTCGCAGCGATAACTCTAACATCAAAGGAAATTAGCTGATTTGAACCAATACGTACCAGTTTTCGTTCTTGTAAAACTCTTAGTAATTTTACCTGCAAGTATATTGGCATGTCTCCAACTTCATCCAAAAAGATAACCCCTTTATTCGCAAGTTCAAACTTACCGATTTTTCCACGAGGGTCAGCACCAGTAAATGCCCCTTTGATATAACCAAATAGTTCACTTTCTAACAAGGTATCCGGAATAGCACCACAGTTTACAGCAATGAAAGGCTTATCACGACGATTGCTTTCTCTATGAATTGCTCTAGCAACTAACTCTTTACCTGTACCACTCTCTCCGATAACTAATACTGTCGAATTCGAATCTGATACCTTTCGAATCCTATTCTTTAGTTGCTTAATTACATCGGATTTGCCAATTATATGATCTAGATTGACAGATTTAGATATATTGGTTAATCCATAAATATCAGATTTGACACTTTTCATTTCAGCAAAAATAAATATTTTATCATAAATGGCTAAACCTGGAGATACAGATAACAAAGTTCCCATTAAATAATATTTTTTCTTGGCGATAATAACTTTATATTCTTCTACACCTAACATAGAATCACCAGTAACATCTATTGTAACCTCTTCATTGATACAAAGTGACGTTAGTTGCAACTGTTTTAATGCACTATTATTAATTTGTATAATTTGGTTGTTCTGATTTAAGATAAGTATACCTTTGTCTACATTATTAATGACCTGCAACAATAAATTAGTAATAACTTGGTTTCTTTCATTCTCTCGGTGTTCATATGCTTTAGAACTTATAAATCCAGCAATTTGCAATATAAATATTTGATAAAAATCTATATCTCCCAATAATCTTTGCTTCTGCTCCTCCTCAAAACAAATCAAACCAATTACACCAATAATCTCATCATTCAACTTAATAGGAGTACATAACTCCATTTTCTCATCGCAGCAGCCTTGCTTGGGGCACAAAGTGCAAAATACATGTTTTCCAGGCTCTTCAATTAGCTGAGTTTTGCCAGTAGCCAACACCTGCTTATATACGAAACCCTCTTTTGACATATCTTCATTTATCTTGTTATGGTAATTTCCTGTACCAGAAATTCGCAATAAATTTGCATCAACAATCTCCACATCCATTTTAATAACATAAGAGATAATTTTTCCATACTGAGTCACTACATTTTGAATTTCCTGTAAAACTGATTTTTTCACATTTATCTCCTCCGTATATTTATCTCTACTACTTGGTTAAGCTATATATAAATACAAATGGTAATAAATGTAATTTATTCTATAGATTTTTATTTTTCCCTTCGCCGTTTATTCTTTCAAGCTATTTAATATTTTTATATTCAAATACTTGTTTTTTACAATAAAAAAAGCTCCAATACGATATTTCTTCGTCTTGAAGCTTATGACCTTATCTTAACATCGTTAAAAAGCTGACAAAATTTCGGGCTATATTCTACTCTATTTTGTGATAGTATAAGATCTAGAATATATTATATTAAGGTGGTAAATAGCATGGTTCTAGAAAATGCATACTGGTTCTTATTTCATGATGATGATCTTTTAGTCAAAGAAGCTGAAGGGATTAGTCATATTCTTGCAACTTCTGATATAGAACAACTAGGAATAGTACCTATAAATGCCCAGTGCATCGGTTTTTTTCATGAAAAAGAATGTTTCGTTGCCCATGTAGATAGTACAACTCTACCTGAAGGATTCTCCTGGAAAAAAGTAAGGCCTTTATATGGGAATATACAAGAAGAATGTTTTTGGTTTGCTTGCCGTGCATTTCATATCATGAATTGGATGAAAACCAGTAAATATTGTGGCTGCTGTGGAACTCAAATGAATGTATCAACTCAAGAACTTGCAATGAAATGCTCAAATTGCGATCATATTGCATATCCTCGCATATCTCCGGCCATTATTGTGGCTGTTATAAAAGATAATCAAATTCTTCTAGCGCGCTCCAACCGATTCCCACCTAACCGCTACAGTGTTATTGCTGGATTTGTAGAGCCAGGAGAATCACTAGAAGACTGTGTACAAAGGGAAATTAAAGAGGAAGTTGGTATTGAAGTACATTCTATCAATTACTTTGGAAACCAGCCATGGCCTTTTCCTGATTCTCTTATGATTGCCTTTACAGCCGAATGCTCAACTGAAGAAATAACCATTGATAATCAAGAAATTGTGGATGCTGGCTGGTTTTCTGCCCATAATCTTCCTGACATTCCCGACAAACTGAGCGTGGCAAGACAGCTTATTGATTGGTTTGTCGAAAAACAAACCCTAAACCACACTTAAATATTATAAAATACCCCTTTAAGTATGCACATGGACTTTTTCTATGTGCATACTTAAAGGAGTGATCTTTGTCAACGCTTAATATAACTTAAAAACTCCGATAAAAAACACTCTTGAACAGAAGAGTGTTTTTTTGAATCACTTAGATTGCAACTCAAAGCTCATCTATATTCGATTAATTTTCCCGCATCGCGCAAATCATAACCACCTAAGGCTTCTACTTCGTGACGGAATTCTGGTGATTGTAAAATTTCTATGATTATATTCATACGTTCATCAGCAATATCAAAGTTTAAAATTAAATCATATTGTTCTTGTGACACCGGTATAAAATCTAATCCTAAAGCCTTAGCTGCAGCTTGAACACCCAGCCCCGTATCCGCTGCCCCAGCCAATATGGAAGCCCCTACTGCCATATGAGTACCTACTTCTTTTTCGTAGCCACATATTTGACTAGAATGTATTTTTATTTTTTTCAACTCATAATCTAGCAGCATACGTGTGCCTGATCCACGTTGACGATTGATATAAGTAATATCAGCTCTTGCCAAATCTTCTAACCCTTTAATATCTTTAGGATTAGAAGGCAATACCATGAGGCCTTGCTGCCGCATTGCAAAATGTACAAGTTTAACTTCCTTATTCAGCAAGAATTTTTTAAGATGAGTAATATTATACTGACCAGTAACATCATCCAATAAATGAACACCAGCAATATGAGCTTCATTATTGCCAATTGCCATAATTCCTCCCATGCTGCCAACATTAGCACAGGACAAATCCACATTCTCTATGTGACGTCTCAAAAAGATGCCTAATAATTCCAATGCAAACTCATGGCTGCCAACAGCTAGAATCGTATTAGTCGGATGAGATTTACGCAATAAAGTCACAGGCACTGTAGTCCCTGGAGCAATGCCCAAATGAGTTTGTCCAACACCAATTATACCTTGTGCTTTGGCGAGAGACGAAATTAATCCTGCACCACGACTCAAAGGAGCTGCTACCATTTTCCCCTGCACATTCCCTACAGATACTCTAACGTATTCTTCCACGCCAAGAGTCGAAGCCACCTGCTTCACTAATATTGCCTCTATTTGATCGGCTTGTAAAGGCGCTAGTTTCTGTCTAGCCAGTAAAATATCTCGCACAAATAGCTCCGCTGTTAGCATAGCAGACACAGGGTACCCTGGCAGACCAATTACTGGTTTGCCTTGGCAAATAGCCAAGACAACTGGCTTACCGGGCTTTATTGCCACACCATGTACCAATACTTCTCCTAATTCAGCTAAGACACTGGCAGTATAATCTTCTCTGCCCGCAGATGTACCTGCATTCACAATCACCATGTCATTTACTTGCAAACTAGCAAAGATTGCTCTTTGAATCTCATGAATATCATCCTTGACAATATTTGTACGAACTGGTTCACCTCCCCATTCCATTACTGCCGCTGACAGCATATGAGAATTAACATCTAAAATTACTCCTGGTTTTAACTCTTTACAAGTCGCAACAATTTCATCTCCTGTTGGAATAATAGCCGCCTTAGGTTTGCACAAAACGTCGATATTTTCTATCCCTGCTGCTAATAATGCAGCAATATCAATTGGTGCAATGACGCGATGTTCAGATAATACCAATTCATTAGCTACAATATCTTCCCCAATAATGCGCACATGCTGCCATGGTGCTGCAGCTGCAATAATTTCTGCTTCACCATCAATAAAATAAACATCTTCCACCATTACCACAGCATTGGTTCCAGCAGGCATTAGATCACCAGTGTCAACTACATAACAACAGTCGCTAGAAAATGGTTGCTGGGCATTGAGAAGCTTCAATCGCTTTGGTTCAGTTTCTTGAGCGCCGAAAGTATCCGATGCACAAAGAGCAATTCCATCCATCGCAGAGCCATTATAATGAGGTACAGATCGTTTAGCGTAAACAGAATAAGCAGTTACCCGCCCCAGGGATGTTTCAACTGCTACAGTCTCCACAGAAGGATTTTTGAAAAAGCCACACTCTTTTAATTTGTGCCACCACAATTCTTGCGCTTGCTCTCGTTGTAAACAATTTAGATATGACTTATTCTTCTGCAAAATTTCCCCTCCTCCTCATTCCTTACTCTTGTTAAGTAATACTTCTATGATTTCTCCATTATAAAGTCCACTTTTATCTGAAGGGATATGCACTATACCATCTGCTTGAGCCATAATACGAATCAATCCTGATTTTCCTAATATAGGACTAACAATATATTTTCCATCCTGTTTGCTGAGGCGTACATTGATAAAATCATCTCTACCCGGGGCTGAAGCCACATTCCGTATAAGACTTGCAGGAATACCAATAGGCTCAATAGGCTGTTCTTGGCCCATTAGCTGCCGGACTGCCACTTTAACTAGTTGCTTGCATACCGTTAGTGCGGCAGCAGGATGCCCTGGCAAACCAAATACCGGTACAGCATCTATCATACCAAAAATCGTCGGTTTACCAGGTTTAATAGAGACTCCATGAATCAATACTCCTGGAGATCCTAGCGCATCGATAGCCTTAACTGTATAATCCCTTGCCCCTACGGAACTGCCACCAGAAATAATCACTAATTGACAGTTGGTTATTGCTTTCGAAAGGACATCAAAAAATTTCTGATAACTATCTTTAACAATTCCCATATGTTTTACTGCGCAGCCCATTTCCAATAATAAAGCACCAAGTGCATAAGAGTTAACATCCCTGACTTGTCCAAAGGTTAACGATTCTTCAATATCTACTAGTTCATCACCAGTAGATATAATTGCGACTTCTACCTTTTTACATACCGGAATAGTAGCACAACCGCAAGCTGCCAACACACCGATATGTTGAGGTGCAATACGCTGTCCCTTCTCAATAATAGTAGTACCGCCTTGAATATCTTCCCCTTTTGCAACAACATTTTCCCCTGGGGCGACCATCTTTAATACTAATAAATGATTAGAATCCGGTTGCTCCGTATGCTCTAACATAACTACCCCATCTGCACCAAGAGGCAACATTCCTCCTGTAGGAATGCTCACTGCATCTCCAGAAAATATTTCCATTAACGCTTCTTCACCCATAGCAACTTCTCCTATAATGGAGAAAAGAGATGAAGCAGACTCACTGGCACCAAAAGTATCGGCACTTTGTACAGCAAACCCATCAACGGTAGATCGACTAAAAGCTGGTACATCATCCTTTGCCACAATATCTTCAGCAGCAATCCTCCCTAGGGCATCAGATAAATGTACAGTTTCACTATGTATAATACTATTCTTAAGATAATCTATAATCGTATCTCGTGCCTCACTGAGGGGCACACACTGAAAAAATTCCATAACGATTTTCCCCTTTCAAGCAAAAATAAACAGACAACTCATTGCCTTTTATATACCAGTAGATCGGTGGAAAATTATTGCGGTCTTGAGTGTCCGTTTACCTATATTTAACTATTATCATCACATAGCTGGCCCATAAAAGCAAGATCCTCTATTATATAATTTCCAGGCCCCAACATAACCATTTAAATGACTACTCTATTGGCATGAGAATATACATAAAAAGATTCGCCCTTAGCTGCCCCAACAAGAGTAATACCAAGATCTTCAGCCAATCCAATTGCCAAACTAGTCGGTACCGCTCGTGCAATAATTAGAGGTATTCCCATTTTACTCACCTTAATCAGAATTTCAGATGAAATACGGCCACTAAATACAATCACTTTATCAGTAGTGGACATTTTTTTTTCTAAACATTTTCCATAGAGTTTATCAAAAACATTATGCCGCCCAATATCCTCGGAATAAAGCAGAAATTTACCCTTTGCTACCATAGCCCCACAATGCACTCCGTGGGTAATATGATAGGTTGCTGACATTTCTTCTAGCATTACCGAATATCGAAGTATCTCTGAAGCACTAATCTTTAAGTCACTTTCTATTGTTCTAATTGTGCGTGCATCATTGGCAAAGTAAAATCCTGTTCGTCCTCGACCACAACATGCAGTTAAACATCGTTTAAGATAGGTGTTTGCCACATTAGGGAAGACCACGTCAGCCTCTACCCAAATCAAGCCCCGTTCGTTATCTATAGTTAAATTTGTTATGGTATTGATATCATCAATCATTCCTTCCGAAATCAGAAAACCTAGTGTAAGATATTTTTCTTCGTTAGGCGAACAGAGCATTGTAACTAACTCTTTGCCATTTAGATAAATGGTCAAAGGTGCTTCTTCAGAAACCATTTGCTTAACTTTAACCAATTCACCCTTTTCCAACTTTACTGCGGAATAAGTTTGAATTCGGTAAAAATCTTGAATCATGCATACACCTCTTATATCTTTAGCTCATTTGTAACTATATCTTTTAGGAATTGCGTATGTACCTACATTTTGCAATTTCCTGGGCACTTGAAATTCGCTTTTGATTAAGATTTCTTCTGATAAACTCAGAGTTCACTATTACAAAAGCATTTGCTGGACAAACCTCTATACAGGCTGGTCCTTCAGCACGCCCGGTACACAAATCACATTTCTGCATGACAACGTATGCCTTTTGCTGTTCACCGTTTATTGATTCCACCTTAAGTCCAGCTTGAAATTCCATCTCTCCTTGGGCAGACTTTGGCTGCATCTCTAGCATACCAAAAGGACAGGCAAGCATACATTCTTTACAGCCAATGCACTTTTCCTCAAGTACTATATTACAATTATCTTTATGCACGATAGCTCCAACACTGCAAACATTAGCACAAGGAGCATCTTCACACTGCCTACACTGAACAGGCATAGTAGCGGCAGACGTCCTCACAAGATTTAATCGTGAAATAAAAGGTATATTCATTTCATTGGCCTTTACAACGCTAATATCTAAATGAGCAACAGAGCAGGCAATTTCACAAGCTTTGCATCCAATACATTTTTCAGGATTTCCTAGAATAAAAGCATTCATTTGCCTTCCCTCCTTGGAGTATACTCCGTATGCAAAAGATGATGAGACTTCTGACCAAGTGGTTCACCAAGAAATTTTTGATAAATTGCCTTTATTTCAGGGTTTTCATGAGACTTTCTATAGATTTGATCCTCATAATGGCGGTAGGTACTACTAATCCTATTCTTAAAAGAAATGTCATTATCTTTTGGCAATAGCATCTTAGGCTGCCCGCCACCACTTACGCACCCTACAGGACATGTCATAACCTCCATAAAATGAAAATCTGCATCTCCTTGCTTAATCTCCTCTAAGATTGGTACTACATTCTTTAATCCTGATACAACAACGGTCTTAACTTTTAAATCGCCAGCTTTTACAACACCTCTTCGTATTCCTTGGCCACCCCTAACATACTGTATATTCACATCAGAAATAGGTTCTTCTGTTATCATTTCATAAGCAGTACGAATCGCTGCTTCCATAACTCCACCTGTTGCACAAAATAAGTGCCCAGCACCAGAATACATACTTAATGGTTTATCAAAACTACTTTCTAATAAACTGTTAAAATCAATTCCCACTTCCTTAATTAGATAGGCAAGCTCCCTCACCGTTAAAACTGCATCTACATCTTGATAACCACTTGTATTCATTTCTGGACGCTCAGCCTCAAACTTTTTGCAAGTACAAGGCATAATAGCTATACTAAATATATTTTCAGGTTCAATACTATCTTTTTCTGCACCATATGTCTTAAACATGGTCCCTGCCATTTGTTGAGGTGATTTACAACTTGATAAGTGAGGAATAAGTTCTGGATATTCTCTTTCTACAAATTTTACCCAAGCAGGACAGCAGGAAGTAAACATCGGCAGCGTGCCTCCCTCTGTGATACGCTGCACCAATTCACTGCCTTCTTCCATGATGGTTAAATCCGCAGCAAAATTTGTATCATATATCTTATTAAAGCCTAGTTGTCTAAGAGCCGCCGCCAACTTCCCTGGAACAAGACTTCCCAATGGCATACCAAATTCTTCTGCAATAGATACCCGTACTGCGGGTGCACATTGTACCATTGTAAATTTTGCTGAATTGGCTAATGCTTCCTTTACTTTTGGTAGATCTCCTATACTATAAGCCGCAAAAAGTGGTTCTGTTAAAGTCTCTGGCAGATTGCGTTCAAGAAGTTTTTTCTCACGTGAAGTTGGATACTCTTCAAATACAGAAGCATAAGCACTACATATTTGTATACATTGCCCACACATCACACATTTATCTATGTTAATAGACTGAGAGCTTCCGTCGTTTCCTTCAATGGCATCGACTGGGCAAACCTCAGCACAACGTCTGCATCCTGTACAAAGTTCTATATCAATTTTAATATTTCCTTGATTCTTGTCCGCCACATTTAGCCCTCCTAAACCATAAAATTTTTAATAGTTGCCCCTGTTTTGCTTACGATTTCAGCATTGCGTCGTTTTTTTTCCATCTTGACGTTCTCGTAGCTAAGAGCTTGACGAGGACAAGCCTCTATACAAGCAGGTCCATTGGACCTATCTATGCATAAATCACATTTACTCGCAACTGCTGATTGTTTGTGAATAAACTCATCTTCACTATTTAATGTCAAAAGATTTTGCAATATTGGTCTACCCTCTTTGTAAGCAGCAGCAAGCTCAATCGCACCAAAAGGACAGGCAATCATGCAGCTCTTGCAACCGATACATTTTTCTTCATTAATGATAATTTTGTTATCAATTTGTGTAATTGCTGAGACCGGACAAATATTTGCACAAGGGGCATCTTCACAATGACGACACTGTATGGGCATTGTTACATCAGCAATTCTCACTAGATATAGTCTAGGCATTATCGGTACATCCATATTGCCTACAGTTTTTAGCTCTTCACTTCTATGCGCCACAGCACAGGCTACTTCACAGACCTTACACCCAATACACTTCTTCGGATCTGCCAAAACAAATGAATTTAATTGAATACCCAAGGACATAGCCTCCTGTCTACTCTAATTAAAATGACCTTTTAACATAGCTTGAACACCTTTTAAATCTTCCCGCGTATTCACATTGACCAGTGACTGACGCGCAAAAGGAAATTGGTCCATCTCTACTTTATTAATGTAGCGAACTTTGACTTCTGGAAAAAAAGAAATGACTTTCCGTTCATTATGCTTTAATTTATTTTCAATAGCAGGGAGACAACTCCTACTATATATGGCATGCAAAGGATGAGTGTAACCATCTTCTTCGGGGATAGTAATATCATATTCTTTAATTTGACTAACCATATATTGAATAAATGCAGAATCCAATAAGGGAATATCACAGCCAACAATAAAATTCTGTAACGTAGCTGAACAAGATAAGCCTGCATGAATCCCAGACAAAGGACCCATTCCTGAAAAAATATCCTTTTCTAATCGAATATTGAGATATGAATACTCCACAAAGGAATTAGTAATTAGGATTGGAGGTAAGGAGAAAATTCTTGTAACTTTTTCTAACACCACTTCAATCATCGGTTTTGCCGTCAACTGAACAAAGGACTTATTTACCTTCATTCTTGTACTCTTTCCGCCAGCTAGTATAATAGGCGTTATAGACAAAACCCTTTTTTCCATTTCAAAAATACACCCCTTTATCATTACAATTACACCTATTATCCGGATAACTTTTCAACTTTCACTGCACAGACTTTAAACTCTGGGATTTGACATACAGGATCGGAAGCGCTATTCGTCAGCATGTTGCCAGGGCTTTCTGTAAAATGAAACGTGATAAAAGTTAAACCTTTTGCCACTCTAGTTGTCACCTGAGCTTTGGTTGTGATCGTACCTCGTCTTGAAGTTACCCTTATAATATCTTCATCCTCAATATTTAGTATCTGGGCATCTTGAGGATTGATCTCTAAAAAACCTTCAGGATGAGTCCCATGCAATCCCCAGCTCCTGCGTGTCATAGAGCCAGTATGATAATGAGCTACAACTCTACCCGTTGTTAGCATAAGTGGGTATTCGTGATCTGGCAGCTCCGCTGGATCACGATAATCAACAGCAGTAAACTCTCCGATGCCTCGATTAAACGTTCCAACATGTAAAATAGGCGTACCTGGATGTTCAATTGTACCGCAAGGCCACTGTATTCCACCCTTCTCGATTCTTGAATAGGTAATTCCAGCATAAGAGGGAGTAACAGTTTGCATCTCTTCATAAATTTTCTTAGGTGAAGAATAATCCGTAGAGTCTCCCATGGCTTTCATTATATCGGCAATAATCTTCCAATCAGGTCGACTATTTCCCCTGGGACTAACAGCCTTGCGTATACGTTGCACTCGTCTTTCCGTACTAGTAAAAGTCCCATCTTTTTCAGCAAAAGTGGTCCCCGGCAATACAACATCCGCTAATTCTGCAGTCTCAGTCAGAAAAATATCCTGTACCACCAAAAAATCAACATGCTCTAAACAATGCTTTACATGGTTTATATCTGGATCACTCCGCATGGGATTTTCTCCAAATACATAAAGCACCTTTAACTTATCTTCTTCAATGGCATGTAACACTTCAGGAATTGTCATACCAACTTTATCACTAAGAGGAGTCTTCCATGCCTCTTGGAATTTTGCGTTGACAGAGCTGTCTGATACAGGCTGATATCCTGGATACACATTAGGTAACGCCCCCATATCACAAGAACCTTGCACATTGTTTTGCCCGCGAAGCGGATTTACACCAGCTTTTTCTTTCCCAAGATTACCCGTTATCATTGCAAGATTAGCGACGGATAATACATTATCCACGCCGCTAGTATGCTGCGTAATCCCCATTGTATAGTAAGTCGCTGTATTATCTGCCTGGCCAATAATTTTAGCCGCTTTTATGATTTTACCTGCTGGGACTCCAGTAATTAACTCAGCATACTCAGGAGTATATCGTTTCACGGTTTGCTTAAAAGCGGCGAAATTATTGGTACGAGCATTTATGAAATCGTGATCCGCTATTCCCTCTCGTAAAATGACATGGGATATTGCATTCAGCAATGCAACATCCGTTCCAGGCTTATGTTGCAACCATACATCAGCGTGCCTAGCCAAATCAATTTCACGAGGATCTGCCACAATTAGCTTGGAGCCGCGTGCTTTTGCTTGTAGCATCAAAACTCCCATAATAGGATGGCATTCTGTTGTATTGGTTCCGATAGCGAACATAGCATCTTTGGGTCCCATTTTTTCAATCTCATCAATTGAATTTGTCATAGCACCACTCCCAAATGCAGTGGCAAGACCAGCCACAGTAGGAGAATGACATAGACGAGCGCAATGATCTATATTATTCGTACCAATCACTGCGCGCATGAATTTTTGCATTAGATAGTTTTCTTCGTTCGTACACCTTGCCGAACTAAAAGCAGCTATACTATCTGAACCAAATTCTTTAATTGTATCTTTTAATTTCGTCGCAATAAGGTTAAGAGCCTCATCCCAAGTAGCTTCAACCAATACACCATTTCTTCGAATCAATGGATGTTTTAAACGATCACGGTGATGCACGAAATCAAAACCAAAATACCCCTTTGAACAAAGCTTTCCTTTATTAACAGCATTAGTGCGATTAGGTGTAACACTCACAATTTCATCTTCTTTAATATTTAAATAAAAGGTACAACCTGTGCCACAATAAGGACAAGTAGTTAAAACACTCTCCACAGCAGTTACTCCCTTCCATTATTAACTTTTATAGCTCTAACACCATGTAATCAGACATCAAGTTAAGGATAATCTAGATTTGACTAAAAATAGTACTTTAATTTACAATTATACCAGACTAAATTCCATACTAATAATACCAATAATACTCAATTGCTATACCTTTGGAGTATATCTAGTCAAGTAAGGAGGATTGAATTATCATGATGAGCATTCGAGAGCTGAAATATTTTCTTACTCTTGCGGAAGAAGGCAATATCACAACAGCTGCTAAGCGCCTACATATAGCCCAACCACCCCTTAGTCGGCAACTGAAACAACTCGAAGACAATCTAGGAGCCAAGCTTTTTGAGA
The DNA here is from genome assembly GCA_029239675.1 of Pelosinus sp. Classification (GTDB taxonomy): domain Bacteria; phylum Bacillota; class Negativicutes; order DSM-13327; family DSM-13327; genus Pelosinus. The sequence goes on from JARBUM010000002.1 coordinate 59,823, forward strand.
GAGGTCATCGTAAGATTCAGTTGACAGAAGCCGGTCACCTACTGCGCAATAAAGCAGAACAGTTATTAGAATTCATGGATACTACGGTTAAAGAGATAAGAGAAATTGAAGCAGGAACTCATGGTACCTTATCTATAGGTACAGCTTCTTCTTCCGTGGCAACTATTTTGCCGCGCGTGGCCCGTATTTTTTGCAATCAATATCCTAGTTTAAAATTCGAATTGCGTGAAGGAGAATCGAGCCAAATAATTGAGCTATTAAATGGCGGATTAATTGAAATAGGCTTGGTACGTTTTTCTTTTGATGATGAACTTTATGAATCCATAAAGTTGTCCAATGAACCTTTGGTAGCAGCCCTCAATAAGAATAATAAGAGCTATGCCGATCACGATTGCATTAATCTTGCAGATCTTGCAGGTAAACCTTTGATGATTCATCGAAAATTCGAAACCATGATTACGGAACATTGTGAGCAAACAGGCTTCAAACCTTATTTCCTTTGCAAAAGCGATGATGTTATGCCGATTTTAGCATGGGCTGACGCTGATGTGGGTATAGCTGTCGTACCTAGAGCGGCAATTGATCTTATCCCAAATACAAATCTAATTTTCAAAACCATCGTGAACCCTTGCATCGAAACTACAGCAGCCGTCATCTGGATGCGCAATCGTTATCTCTCTGCCGCCGCGCGCCACTTCTTAACTTTATTTACAACCATGAACAAAACTTCTATTGATAATAATTCAATGGCATATAGTGAATCCCTCTAAAATAGTACTCTATGTTAGATATAAAAAAACTACCGATATGACAATATGGGTAGTTTTTTTATTATTTCTTTGACTGACCTCATGCGTATCAAACTGAATTAATTTAAATACTCAGCCCCTATAGCATGAATCAATTTCAATATTACAATAACGTCCATATCTAAATGCAATTAAAATAATAATCCATATTACATTATTAAATCCACATAATCTCATATTATGTTCCTCCTGTAGCTAGATAGTTTATTACGGTATTGTATGTTTGATTTTTCAATTAGGTCATTCCTTCACCAGAAACAGTTGTTAAACAAGTCTCATTCATTTAAAAAATAGGGCTAGACCCCAGCACAAGTAAAGGAAAGCAACAGTTTTTGTCGAATTCTAAAGAAAGCATATACTTATAATTAATCTTATTATTGTGAGGCTTTAATATGAAACATCTACATAAACTGCGTGGCTCTAAGACATTACTAAATACCCTACGCAAAAAAGCAATATCTACAGTTCTTTATGATACCGCACTTGGGTTGCTTAATCATCTCGATCTTACTGGCCTACTTGAAATGGTTGTTGTGGAAGCTACGAAATTAATTAAAACAAAACATGGGTACTATAACTTAGTCGCCTTCGATCAGGAGCAAATGATTCGAAAGGTAGGAGTAGGAATTTATAAGATTGATGTAAACAGGGTTATGCGTCTAGATCAAGGGCTGATTCAACGGACCATTGAAACAGGTGAAATTTCAATTATTGAAGACTATAGTGCCTGGGAGTATCGGCTAACTGACCACTTTTTCGACGAAATTCATACAGAAATGCAAGTCCCCATAAAAGTAGGCTCGAAAATCGTTGGAGTTCTTGGTTTATCCTTTATAGAACCTCATCGTAGATTTACACTAAACGACGTTGCTGTTTTTCAGCAATTTGCTACTATTGCATCGATGGCTATATATAATGCAATCCTCTATCGTACAGCTCAAAGAGAAAATGAAGAACGAAAAAAAATCCAGGAAAATTTATTACAAATCACTGATGCTATGCAAGACATCGTAGCAAAACTCAATCATCAAGGAATTATTGAATATATCACTCCATCTTGTAAAAAATTAACAGGTTATAACATCGACCAGTTAGTAGGAAAGCGTTTTTTTGATTTTATTCATCCCAATGATTCGGAAAAAGCTCAAAAATCTTTTTCCGCCTTTTTAGCTACTAATGAGCCTCGCAGTGTTTGTTACCGCTATATTCACGCATCAGGGCAAGTGAGATGGCTTGAGAGTCTCAGAGAGAAATTGTATGAGGATGGAGTTGTCGTTGGCGTAGTATTTGCCGCTCGAGATGTAACTGACCGAATTAGAGCAGAACAGGATGCAACTGTATTGGAAGATAATTATCAAGCCATTTTTAGTTCTGTAAATGATGGGATCATTATCTATGATGTGGAATCCTTAAATATGATTGAAGCCAATCATAAAGCCTGTGAAATTTTTGGTCTCTCCAAAGATAATCTCCTACTGACAAGACTACAGGATTTTGGCACTGGCGAGACTCCCTATACACAAGAGGAAGCCTTAACTTGGTTTCAAAAGGCCATACAAGGAGAGACCCCTCTCTATGATTGGAAAATTAAAAATTCCCAAGGAGAATACGTTGATCTTGAAGTGAGCCTTAAGTATACTATGCTTGGCGGTAAATGGCGTATGTTAGCTGTAGTTCGTGACATTTCAGAACGTGAATGTGCAAAAGAAAAAATCTACCGATTAGTGAATTTTGATACGTTAACAAAACTTCCTAATAAGACGCTCTTCAATGATAGGCTACATATTGCTATGGCTCATGCCAAAAGAAATAGAGAGCAACTTGCTGTTTTATTCTTAGACCTAGATCGATTTAAAATCATTAACGATTCTTTAGGACATCATGTTGGAGACCTTGTTCTACAAGAAGTCGCTGAAAGATTGCAGCTATGTATTCGAGATGAAGACACTGTATGCCGTATGAGCGCAGATGAGTTTATTATTCTTTTGACTGATATAGAGAAGTCCTCTAACATTACTAAAATAATCACAAGAATGACTGCTACTCTATCTATGCCTTTTATCGTTGGAGAGAACGAGTTACGCATTACTTCTAGCATTGGTATCAGTATTTATCCGCACAATGGCCATACACCGGAAGTATTAGTCAAACATGCAGAGCTCGCTATGTATCACGGAAAAGAAAATGGTAGAAACAATTATCAATTTTTCACAGAGTCACTAAACGAAGTTGTTTCAGAACGTTTATCTCTTGAAAACAGTCTTAGACTGGCAATTGAGAGAAATGAATTTGTTTTATATTATCAACCACAAATTGATATAAACACCAGTAAATTAATTGGTGTTGAAGCCTTAATTCGATGGAATCATCCTCAAAATGGCTTAATATCTCCAGCCAAGTTTATTCCTGTTGCAGAAGACACAGGACTTATTATACCAATAGGCGAATGGGTACTACGTGAAGTTTGCCAACAACATTTCACTTGGCTGGATTTTGGCCTGCCTGGAATACAAATCGCTGTGAATGTCTCCGCTATTCAGTTCCAAGAAAAGCAATTCTTCTTTACTCTACAAGAAATTTTGAGAAGTTATAATATGAATCCTGCTTACCTAGAACTTGAATTAACGGAAGGTATTTTAATGAGAGATGCCACTACTGCTACAAAAGAATTACACTCACTAAAAAGATTGGGTGTAAAATTATCGATTGATGATTTTGGAACTGGATATTCAAGTTTGCAATATCTAAGCCAATTCCCTATTGACAAACTTAAAATTGACCAAACTTTTATTAGAGCAATGACCACTCATGCTTCAAGCCTTGCAATTGTAGAATCAATTACCTCTCTTGCAGATAAGCTGCATATTAAGGTGATCGCTGAAGGCGTTGAAAATAATGAAGAGTTAAAAATTTTACAGAAATGTGGCTGTAACGAAGTGCAGGGGTATTATTTTTCAAAACCCTTACCTGCTGACAAGTTTATAGAATGGTATTATGCTAGATAGCAGGAACATTAAACTGTGCAATGAAAAGCATTATAGCAAAAAGAAAACCATAGCAAATTTGCTGTGGTTTCTTTTATGATTGGATATTATAAGTTTGCTCTATTAAAATAACCGTATGTTCCGACTCTTCCACGATAGAAAATATATGATCATAAGTATTAGATAGTTCTATCAAAAATGTAAGAAAACTAAGAGCATAATTGCCACTGATATCGATCTTAAGATTGCTCTTTAGAGTTACTTTTTCAGAATTAGCAGTAGCAGTTATATTACAATCTAATATGTTCATTTGATATTGTTTAGATAACAGCACTAAAAACTCAAATAAAAATAGTGTAAAGTCAGCGTTACCATGACACTTCACATCTTTAATATCCGTTGTAAGCTTACCTGTTGTAGTCAATTCCGGCATAGCTTTGCAGATCCCATCTTTAATCCTTTGAAGATTAAAGACTACTGGGTAACTCGGCACTGAATTTAAAAAGGTTAAACATAGCATTTCGCATAAATAAATCACTATTTTCGAACCATGATGTTCTTTCATTTGAGAAAAAGAAAAGGCTATAATGGCATTAATTGAGAAAGCATCTTTATCAACACACCCTAACCTCGCCCCCATCATTTTAAATACATTTTTATATGCATCATTAGTGCGTTCCAAAGACTTTGCTAACCTTTCCTTCTCCTTTTTCAAATTATAAAAGTTAATTGCTTCTCGTACCGCCCTTAATAAATCACCCATTTCCCAAGGTTTGGTCATATATTTATTAATATCACCATCATTTATAGACTCTAACACTTGATTTACTTGCGTAAACCCAGACAAAACAATTTTCTGCATATCAGGATATTTCTCTTTTGCTATCCTCAACATGGCAATTCCATCCATTGTAGGCATGTGTAGATCAGTTACAACAACACTTATATTAGTTTTTTCCATTATAGCTAACGCCTCTTGAGCATTTGTTGTAAAATAAGGAACATAATCTTCATCTACAACAGCCCTTCTAATGGCAACTAAAATGAACGCATCATCATCTACAAACAACACACTATTTTTCAAAAAAATCGCCTCACAATTCCTCTTTTATAAATAACATTACAATTGGCAGCTAAAATTTTTGTAAGATAGTTATTATCACGACTTAATCTTGTAACACTACATTCAACAGTTAATGTAGAGTCCCCTGCAACTTGCGCAAATTTTCTTATAAATACAATCACTAAATAAGGAGTTTCTATGTATAATCTACTTTCGACAAACTTGTTTACTCTTCTAAAAGCCGATAATAAGGTAACACTACTTTTACTTATAACGGTAATGATATTACTTATTATAATTGGTTTTGCCTTAATCCTTCATATATTCCAACGTACATTTTTGTATTCCATACTAAAGGATCTCCTTTATTACGTAAAGCAAAAGTGGCCTGGACTGTATATTCTAGTCGGGTTCTTAATTAGTGGATTGCTGCTAGCAGAATTTGCCGAATTGGCATGGAAAACATTATTCCGCCATCAAATGGTTATTTTTGATCAACTAATCATTGAACTTGTCCGCTACTTTGCCAATCATCATCTTGACCTAATCATGCTTCACATTACCACTCTGGGTTCAGCTCCTTTTTATGGTGTATTATCAATACTTATTGTTACAGGCCTTGCTTATTTCCGCAAATACCTAGAAGCATCCGCCCTAGCAATTTGTCTGCTAGGCGGTGGTTTTCTTAATTATTTATTAAAACACTTATTTGTACGTGCTAGACCCGATATGTTCCATATCATTAAAGAAACAGGCTATAGCTTCCCTAGTGGTCATGCCATGGTTTCACTATGCTTTTATGGGATGCTTGCCTATTTGATTAGCCAAAATATTTCCTCATGGATTTGGCGAGCATTAGTATTTATGCTAACTGCTATTTTCATTGCTGCTATTGGAGTAAGTCGCATTTATTTGGGAGTACATTATCCGACAGATGTCTTAGCAGGATATGCAGCAGGGTCTACCTGGTTATTTTTCTGCCTCTCCTTACTTATGTGGTGGGAACACAAGAATAAGCAAAACCAATAGCGTTTAATCAAAATGCCAATTACAAATTCCTGTTATTGATCAGCCATTCGACCTGCTTTTGCAGTTCTACAATTTGTTGTTGGATATCAGGTTCTTTTCCTAAGGCTAGATTCTTCGAAACTTGCTCTTTTGTCGTGAAATTTTGTGAATCGCTTCCTTGCTCCTGAGAAGCGATGCTTGTCATTATACTTCCTACTGCAATTATAAAATTGCCAAGGGTATTGAGGTCTGTTGCATTTAATCCTTTAGAAAAAGCCACCGCGAGAATAGTTGCTGCTAAAGCAAGTTCATCAGAGTTTAAAGATTGGAATAGAGACATTTTCACCCTCCTTAGCAATAGGCATACTTGTAATGCATATGTTGTAAGTCAATACAACGGAATAAAAACAACATGACTCTAAGAAAATAATACCCTTTGTAATTATGAAATATTTCATAATTTTATAAAGAACATAGCAAAAATACTTTTAATTTATTCCCATATTACGAGAAAGAACTCTTTATCATAGTCTATTATTAAATATAATAGACAGCATCCTTTTCTAAAAAATCAATCTTATTATTTGTTGGTTCCTAATTTTGAGTAAGTAGAGTTTACAAAACATCTTTTTTTTACAAATTAAGTAATTTTCAGCAGGAGAACATAAGTGAAATGTGTAATTTATTAACTAAATTAATATTTCGGTCTTTAATTATTATGTGATATCTCTCGGTAAAGAATATTTGCATGATTCTGAAATTCGCCCATAATAAGCCAATTTTAGGTAGCTATACTAATTAAGGAGCCCATATATGAAGAGACGGACCTTACAGCGCCAAATTCAATTATGGACAATTTTGCTTGTTATTGTTCCGAGTCTGCTGATTATGACGATTTACACAATTAGTCAGATTTCAATAGCTAAGCAACAAAATCTAGCGTTAATCGACCAACGCGTACATGCTCAGAAACGATTAATTGACTATTGGATGGAAGAACGCATCGAAAACATTCGTGATCTTAGCCGGACAGAAGCTTTCCGCAACTTAGACGAACCACAAATGGAGCGCGTTCTCTATTTCAAACAACAGCTTGATAATTATTTTGATTCATTATCATACATTGATAAAAACGGACTTTTTAAAATGTCCACTCTAAGTTCAGGAATACGGTATCCTTCCGCAATCGGTAAGCCCTATTTTGAAGAAGCTAAAGAAAGAAGATCATATATTTCCGATGTGGTTATTGGCCGGAACGGCGGCCAGCCCATCATTAACTTTTCTTCGCCTATCTATGATTACAATGGTAATTTTCAAGGACTAATACTTGGATCGATAAAAACTGTTACCCTAGAAAAACTCTTGCGCGAGAATTGGATTGGTCAAACAGGAGAGATCTTTCTAGTTAACCGAGAAGGCATTATGCTTACTGATCCACGATATCTTAATGTGCTAATTGACAAAGGCATAGTCAAAGGCACTGCTAAAATGAATTTTAAAATCTCAGAAGATGCTGTTCGCTTTATCGAACTTGGCGAGTCAGGCACGGCAACGTGGATTGATTATTTAGGCAATAAGGTACTAGGAGCTTACCTAGATGTACCTGAGCGTGGCTGGACACTTATTGGGAAGATCAATGAAGAAGAAGTTCTCGCTCCTATTTATAAACAATTGGCAATGATGGCTAGTGCTACAGTCATTTTAATTTTATTGATTCTACCCTTAGCTAAACTGTTAACCAATCGGATTAAATTACCTATTAACTGGTTAATTCGACAATCTAATCAGGTTGCAGCGGAAAATTATGAAATGGTTGATCAATATAAGTCTTCGAGAACTATGCCCTATGAACTAGGTATCTTATGTGAAACTTTCGTCAATATGAACCACAAAATTAAAAATACTATCTTTCTGCTCAAAGAAAATGAAGCCAAGCTAGAAAACAAAATGATAGAAATACAGGAGATTAATGCTACCCTCGAAGAGGAAATGATGGAACGGCAAGCAGCACAAGCTGCGCTCGTTAATCTAAATGTTGATTTGGAAAACAAAATTAATGAGCGAACGGGCGATTTACAAGATATGAATGCAGCACTAGAAGAAGAAATCATGGAACGTAAGGCTGCTCAAGAAGCATTGAACGAAAAGAACCAAGTTATTCGACAAATCGCTTACTCTGATGGTCTCACTGGCTTACCTAACCGCGCACTTCTAAATGAACGTCTGAAAGCAGAAATGGAAAAAACTCGCCGTGGCGAGTCAGCTGGCGCCGTCCTGTTCATCGATTTAGATGATCTAAAGATGGTAAACGATACTTTCGGCCATACATATGGCGATGCGCTAATCACTATGGCAGGAAAACGAATAGTGGAATTCGCTGGTGATGACGTTTTTGTTGGCCGCATTGGTGGAGACGAATTTATGGTAATTTTGTCTGGTGAATATGACCGTAAAATTATAGCCCATAGTGCCGATATGATAATTGAAGCTTTCAGCCAGGATATGGAGGCTCTGGGAATTCGCTTTCATACGTCAGCTAGTGTCGGTATTGCAGTATATCCTGCTGATGGCGATACAACCGAAGAAATTTTCAAGAATGCTGATAATGCCATGTATGCAGCCAAGAAGGCTGGCAAAAATTGTTGGCGATTCTACGAGGCAACTATGCAGACAGAGGCCTATGACAAGATTCTGCTAATAAATAGTTTACGCCATGCCATCGAGAATAAAGAACTATTATTGCATTATCAGCCGCAGGTGGACATCGATGGTTGCACTATCGGTTTCGAAGCGCTACTTCGCTGGAATAGTCCAGAACATGGTGCAATATCACCAGGACGTTTTATTCAATTAGCAGAGCAATGCGGGCTCATACAGAAGATTGGAAATTGGGTTCTTAGAGAAGCAAGCCAATTTGCACGTAGATTAGTTGATATGGGTTGGGGGCATATTCATGTTGCCGTTAATGTATCTCCGCATCAACTATGCGCAGATGACTTTATCGACAGCATAAGTGAGGCTCTTTCTAGCACTGGAATTCAACCACACCAGCTCGAAATTGAAATCACCGAAAATGCGTTGATAGAATCCCTTGAAGAAAGTACTCATATACTCGAAAAAATACGAATGATGGGTGTTCGTCTGTCGCTTGATGATTTTGGCACGGGGTACTCATCTCTAACCTATCTCCAACGTTTGCCAGTAAAGACCCTAAAAATTGATAAAGCTTTCATAGATATGATCTTGACAGATAAAACACAAAAAGCGATTATTCGAACCATCATAGATATGGCTCACATCATGGAGATGACTGTAGTCGCTGAAGGCGTAGAAACAGAAAAGCAAATTGAGTATTTAGCAAAATGTCATTGCGACCTTTTACAAGGATACATTATCAGCCCTCCAGTACCTGAAGATGAAGCGATTAGCTTTCTTTCGTATCGTAAATAATAAAACTACCCCTCTTGTTTATTTCATAGCTGAAATACAAGAAGGGGTAGTTTTATTTTTACACTTCAATGTTAGAGATCCTTGATTAATTTACACAATGAGGACACTTACTAGCAACCTTACTGATGTCGACCATTGGAGCATTTACGTAAATTGCAATTGATTTTGGTCTCTTTTGGCTCGTTAATAATAGTCCCATGACTACCATTGCCCCACCCCACATTTGGGTTCCAGAAATTACTTCTCCCATTAGAAGAGTGATAATAGCCGTATAAACAGGAATCAGATTTACAGTAAGATTAGCAGTGCTTGCACCAACTGTACGAACTGAGAAATTCCACAAAATAAACGCACACACAGAAGCAAAGATTCCGATATAAAGAATTCCCTTAACCCCCATAGCACTTACTTGATGAATTGCAAGGGGTTGCATGATAAGAAATGGAATCATAATTAATACAGCAATGAATGAGGAAAGAGTTATTGCCGTAATAGGTGGCACTGCTTCTGCCTTTTTGCATAAGAAAGCATAGGCCATCCAACATATATCTGCGGCAATCATCAGTAAGTCCCCTTTATTAAAATTCATTTGAAAGACTTGCATAAGATTCCCACCTGTCAGTAACGTCAACACTCCCATGAAAGAAACACTTAATCCTGCTATTTGCATAATAGAAATTTTCTCTTTCCATAAAAGAAGGGAAAAGATCATTGTAATGGCAGGAGTAAGGGAAAATACTAAGGTTCCATTAGTGGGTGAAGTAAACTGTAATGCGGAATAGGTAAAAACATTAAACAAGATCCCTCCTGATATCCCCATGCAAGTTAAGATAATCCAAGATTCCTTAACGATCTTCTTCATCTTTTCATAATTCAAATTTTCATATATGACTGCAATAGGAAGCAAAATGCTACAAGCTATCACCCAGCGTAAAAATGTAATCCACAAAGGCGAAAATTCATTAATCACAATTTTCCCAAAAACAAAATTTCCCGCCCATAATAGGTTGCATAATAAAAGAAATAGAAATGCTTGATATTTCATTTTCATTTCCCTCCTTCCTCAAATCTCTTATTGCACTTATTATATGAGAGAAGTTTTAATTGTTCAATTCAATATTCTTTAGTATAATCATTGGTATAAACTATGATTGGATGTGAAAGCAATGGAGCTTAGACATTTAGAATATTTTATGACTATGCATCAAGAGCTTCATTTTACAAAAGCTGCTGAAAAATTAAATATTTCTCAACCTACTTTAAGCCAACAAATTCGTATTTTGGAAAGTGAAGTGGGAGCACCCCTATTCGACCGAATTGGCAAAAAAGTTTTCGCCACTAAAGCTGGGGATATCCTTTATCATCATTGCCTGCAAATCTTTGGAGAATTAAAGCAAGCTCACACCGCTATTGGAGAGTTAGAAGGCTTACAAAGAGGTACCCTTGCTGTTGGCTGCTCTGGAAGTCATTTGCTTATCTCTTCCGTTGTAAAATTCCATACCCGTTATCCAGGAATTAAAATATCCATTGTTCAATTATCAACAGAGGAAATAAAAGAAAAATTACTAAAAAATGAATTAGATATAGGGATTGCCTTTCTCCCCTTAGATGATCTTCAATTAGAAAGTCTACATCTATATACCGAAGAATTGTGCCTTGCAGTACACAAAGACAACCCGCTTGCCAACTACTCAAACATAACTCTAGAGAGACTAAAATCCGTACCCATTGTTTTATTACCTCCTAAATATATCATCAGGCAATTTATTGACCAGGCTACAGAAGAACTTGGTTTTATATTTAATCCTATCATTGAAATGATGCCTTTCGAGCATTTGCTGGAAATAGTAGGCCGTAATATTGCAGTAACCATCCTTCCTCGGTCCTATATTAATAGCTTTGGAAATGATAATATCCGAACCGTCTCCATAGACAAACCTAGCATGAAAAAATCTATGGGCGTTATCCATAGGAAAGATATCTTCATCCCTGTAGCTACTGATAAATTTATAGAAGAATTGGTACTAGGCTTCAGAAACTTTCACTTTTAAAGAATACTATGAGTTCCCCTTTCCCTTTCCGTTAAGCTGTGATAAGATAAACAAATATTTAAATTTGTAGAGGATGACAATTTTGACAAATGTAACAGATAACCGACGCATATTCTTCCTACTCATCCTAGTAGTGTTGTTTTGGGGAATTAATGTAGTCTGTATTAAATATCTCACTCAATTTTTCCCACCTTTGGCACTAGCTCCGATTCGCTTGTTATTGGCAAGTGGGCTACTACTGCCCCTTGTACTTCGGCAAGAAGGTTATAAGAAATTATCCAGCAGGGAATGGTTTCCCATCATTGGAGTTTCCATGTTTTGTATTTTCTTTCATCAAATAACACTGACCATTGGATTGACTGCTACCAGCGGAATGCATGGGGTTCTTATCCTGGGACTAAATCCTTTATTTACAACTATTTTTGCTGGCTATCTACTAAAAGAAGAATTTACATGGGTGAAAGGAATTGCTATCCTTTTAGGATTCAGCGGCTTACTATTAGTCGTTTCTGGCAGTTCACAAGGTGATGCAACCTTGGCTGGTGACGGAATTATGTTTATTGCAGCCATTACCTTTGTTATAGGATCTTTATTTGTTAAAAAAGCTACGATATCTGTTTCTCCCTTGATTGTAACAGCTTATAGCCACACGTTAGCCTCCATTGGTTTGCTGACTCTTGGTCTATTTGTAAATCCGGTGTGGATCTATCCTGGTAGCTTTGATCTCTTACCGATTGCGGTTTTACTATTTTCCAGCTTCTGTAGTACGGCATTAGGAGCCTTATGGTGGAATACAGCAATACAACAAGTCGGAGCTTCCACAGCATCCCTTTTCCAAAACGGTGCTCCTATCGTTGGCGTGCTTGCTTCCGCTTTATTCTTAGGAGAACAGCTAAGCTGGCATCATTTTGCCGCTCTCCTACTTGTTCTGTTAGGAGTTAGCTTAGGCACAGGAGTCATTCGTATGCCATCGAGATTACTACTTCTAGGTGATAAGCTTCGCAGCTAGCAATAATTTAATACTTACTATAAAAAGAAGGACTTACTGTATGAGTAAGCCCTTCTTTTTATAATTTTTTAGCCATTTTGTTAGCATTCTAATCCTATTAATTATATAGTATACACAAGAGGTGATGAAATGAAGAAACTAGGAGATTTTCTGATTTCTCCAAATGGCGGTTATGAGATTGTCATGGGTAATACGGCCATAGTCCGTGCTATGCTTGAATCTGGCGTTAGAGTTGCCACATCTTACCCCGGCTCACCCACACCAGAAATAGCTACAGCTATTGCGTCTATTCCCAAAGAAAAAAATCCCCTATATTTTGAGTTTTCCACTAATGAAAAAGTCGCCACAGAAGTAGCCTTCGGAGCTTCTATCAATGGGCATTTGTCAACTGTCTTTTTCAAAAGCGTTGGCTTGAACGTCGCCGCAGATACCTTTGTCCAGCTAGGACACATGGAACTAATCGGTGGAATGGTAATCGTTCTTGGTGATGACCCTGGAGCTAACTCATCACAAAATGAGCAGGATAATCGTCATTATGCCCGATTAGCTTATATACCCATGCTAGAACCAGCTACACCAACAGAAGTTTATACAATGTTTAAAGAAGCAGCCAATCTGTCTGTTGAACGGCGTATGCCAGTGATTCTTAGACTGACCACTCATGTCTGCCATGCTAAAGAAAAAGTATTCTTTTCACCATGGACACCTCAGCTCCTTGATAACTCACCACGCTTTAACGTAGACAATGGGCCCTATATACCATTAACTACAAAATTGGTTCTTCCTTTGAAACGGCGTGCTCTAGAAAAACTAGCTCAATTCTCTTCCTATGCTAATACTTCAACCCTAAATACTATCGTAAATAATAGAAACCCTAATTATGGTGTAATAACAATGGGGGCTGTATTTCAATCACTACAAGATGTGTTAGAAAAAGCAATGATTAAACCTGATATCGTAAAACTTGGCATTATTCATCCTTTACCGAAAGAACTAATTGCTGATTTTCTTCGCCAACACAAGGAAATCAAAGTATTAGAAGAATTAGATGACTTCATTGAGCAACAAGTGAAAGCACTGGCTCAGGAAATGGGCATCACCACTAAAATTATTGGCAAACAGGAATATGAAGATTGGCTGAATGAATATACTCCCGAAAAAGTGGATGCAATCATGCGAAAAACATGGCCTCATTTGCTGCCTCCTATCTTTGAAGCAACAACTCCCCCTTTGCAATGGTCATCCCGGCCAGCCCAATTGTGCCCTGGCTGTGGTCATCGCTCTGCATTTCATGCTATCAAGCAGGCCCTTGGAGTTGATGACATCACCGTCGCCGATATCGGTTGCCATACTCTTGGTATCATGGAGCCCTACAACATGGGGCAAGTACTCTTGTGTATGGGACATAGTAGCGGTACAGCTGCTGGCCTGTCACTCTTTAACACCAATCGTAAAGTAGTTGCCTTTCTTGGTGATTCCACCTTCTTTCATGCTGGCCTTCCTGGGATTATCAACGCAGTTTTTAATCAACATAATTTTACCTTAGTTCTCTTAGATAACGGCACTACGGCGATGACGGGTCATCAAGATCATCCTGGAGCTGGTCACAATTTCAATGGTGCAACAGAAAAAATCCCCATTCGTCGTGTATTAGAAGGCCTTGGGATTACCAACATTCATGAGGTCGATGCCTATGCGCAGGTTAAGCTAAAAGAAGCTGTCAAAGAGGCAATCGCAGAAAATGGATTCAATGTGGTAATAGCAAAGCATCCTTGTATGCTAAAGCTCATGCGAGAACGTGATGCTGCAGGAAGCCCACGTCCTCCCTCTGTAGAAATCACAACAAACTGTAACCAAAATCATACTTGTGTGAGTTCCTTCGCATGCCCTACTTTCCAAAGAAATGCTGACGGCAGCATTGTCGTACGTAATGACCTTTGCATTGGCGACGGCTCCTGTAAGCAAACATGCCCGACAAATGCCATCATCCATAAATTAAAGGATAAGGGAGGACAATAGCTGATGTCTGCGATGAAAATAGATATTTACATTATCGGAGTCGGTGGGCAAGGCATCGGTTTATTAAGCGAAGTCCTACTAAGAGCCGCTGACTATGCTGGCCTGCCTGTACGGGGTACGTATACCCATGGTCTGGCCCAACGCGGCGGCACTGTGTCCTCCTGTATTCGAATTGGCTCACACGCCCATTCTTCCCTTATTCAGCCAGGCTGCGGAGATATGGTCATTGCCTTAGAACGAAATGAGGCCTTACGTGGTATGAATTCCCATCTTAGAAATTGTGGAACCCTTGTATATTATGATATAGAATTTCAACCCTTACTGGTTAGACTAGGCAAAGAACCGCTTTTAAAACCAGAGGAAATCAGCGCGGAATGTCTCCGTCGCAGCATCCTGGAATACCGAATAGCACCTACTAAGCTAAGTAATCCCAAAATGCAAAACATTGCTCTTCTTGCTAACATCGTAAAATATAATTGTATTCCTAATATAAGTCTATCACATTTTGAACATGCCCTTGAGGATCTGTTAGAGGGGAATAGGCTAAAAGACAATCTCTCCTTATTCCACCTACTTTCTACAAGTAAATAGTAACTATACTACATAATAGAAGTCCTGCCCCTGGTTAATTACCAACTGGGTCAGGACTTCTTACAACATTTTTATTCTCTAGTATTTTAAATCTTGTAGAAAACTTGTACCGTATTCCGGCATCTTCACTTGGAAGTTCTCTGCAATGGTAGCACCAAGATCCGCAAAAGTTGTTCTTACCGGCAGTTCCCCACCTTTGGCAAAGCGAGGAGAATAAGCAAGCAAAGGTACGTATTCTCGTGTATGATCAGTGCCATGATAGGTTGGATCATTTCCATGATCGGCAGTGATAATCAACAAATCCTCCATTGTCATCTTCGCAAATACTTCCGGCAGACGAGCATCATATTCCTCCAATGATTTACCATAACCCTTAGGATCACGGCGATGCCCGAATAATGCGTCAAAATCTACTAAATTCAGGAAGCTAAGTCCCGTAAACTCTTTGTCCAAAATCCCAATCAGCTTATCCATGCCATCCATATTAGAAACGGTATGGATCGCTTCCGTAACTCCCTCACCAGCATAAATATCAGAAATTTTACCTAGGGCAATCACATCAAAGTTTGCGTCCTTCAACTCATTCATCACAGTAGAGCCAAACGGTTTTAATGCATAATCATGGCGGTTGGCAGTTCGGGTAAAGTTCCCTGGCTCCCCTACAAACGGACGAGCAATGATCCGCCCCAACTTATAAGGCTCCTCGAGGGTAATTTCACGACAAAAAGCGCAAATTTCATAAAGCTCTTTCAAAGGGATTACTTCTTCGTGTGCGGCAATTTGCAACACCGAATCAGCGGATGTGTAAACAATAAGTGCTCCTGTTTTCACATGCTCTTCACCCAGTTCTTTAATGATTTCCGTACCGCTTGCAGGCTTATTAGCAATTACTTTGCGCCCCGTTTTCTCCTCAATGCGCCGAATCAATTCATCTGGAAAACCATGAGGAAATACGCGAAAAGGCTTAGCTGTATAGAGTCCCATGAATTCCCAATGTCCAGCCATTGTATCTTTTCCCTTTGACAATTCCTGCATTTTCGTATAATAAGCAAGAGGATGTTCCGTTGCTTCAATGCCTTGAATATTTCTGATATTAGAGATACCAAGTTTCCCCATATTTGGCATGTTTAGACCTCCGCATGCCTCAGCAATATGCCCTAAGGTATCTACATTAAAATCATCAAAATTTGCTGCATCAGGTGCTTCACCTATTCCAACAGAGTCCATCACTATTAAATGAATTCGTTTAAATTTTGTTTTCACCATTATATCCTCCTTATCAATGTGTAAAAAACTATTGTAAAGTCGCTAATCCATTATGTGCGAATAAATAGTATCTGTTAATTATGTACCTTCATCAAAATACGCGTCTCTTTATACAAATGATACTGTTTCATATATTTACCAAGCTTATAAAACCTTCAACACATTATTTCAAAAACCTTCTTTTTTTGACATCGCAGCGCGAATTAATGTAACCATCACACTCTACCTTATCACTTTTCATCTAACTTCTCATTTTCTTCTTTAACTTTCTGCAGCTTTTCCCGGTGGAGCCCCAACTCCTTTGCGGTTTCAAACTGCATACCACCAATCATATTTCTTCTTTCTACCAACCTTTTCTGATACAAACTTTGGCCAGCATAAATCCCAGAGAATAAAATAACCAATATCACTCCTGCTACCAATCCAGCACCCTGTCCAGGAACTAAAGGCATGCTGACAATAATCAAAAGAATGCTGATAAAAGCCAACCAAGAAGTTATCGGATATCCGGGAAGCTGACATTTCCCTTCAGGAGGGCAATCATTTCCTTTTCGCAGCTTATAATGAGTCGCCACAATGACCCCATAGGAAAAAAGTAAAGCAAAACCACCAGAACTCACTAAAAAAAGATATACTTGCTGAGGCAGCATAAATCCGAGGCCAAGCCCCATAAGCATCGCAATCCCAGAGAAAAGAATTCCACGGTATGGTACATCGCCCTCATCCTTGATCCATGAGGGAGCGTGACCTTCATCTGCTAAGGATCGAATCATCCGACCTAGCCCAAACATAGCGGCTAACATAGTTGAAAGTATCGCAGTCACCAATATAATCCCAATTGCATTCCCTGCCCAACTCAAATTCCACCTTACCAAGGCTAAGGCCAACGGACTTTCTTCAGCCGTTAAGGCATTCGTTGGTATTAGGGGCAATAAAACAAGTATAGCCAATATATACAATCCCACTAAACCCATAACCGTATATTGGATGGCTTGTGGAACAACCCTAGAGGGATTGGTCGTTTCTGATGCTGCCAAGCCAATAATTTCAAATCCAGCATAAGTAAACATAACAATGAGCATACTTCCAGCAATACCCCACATTCCGGTGGGGAACAATGGTTCAGCCACAATTGCTCCTAGCCCTATTGGATTAATTCCTGGCATAAAGCCGCCAATTAGGGCCACACCTAGTAAAATAAATCCGATTATAGCAAATAATTTTATTGCTGCTAATCCACTCTCTAGCTTACTGAGCTGATCAGCTCCTAACAAATTAAGCAGAGATACCCCGATGATAATGATAGCTCCTAATAGGGGGAGAGAAACATTAGGGATCCATGTACGTAAGATAATAGATACGGCAGTTGCTTCACTGGACATGGCTAAAACCAGTCCACTCCAATACACCCAGCCTACAACAAACCCTGCTCCAGGGCCATAGGCTTTTTGAGCAAAAGTCCGAAAAGAACCAGGTGCTGGATCAGCTACCGTCATTTCTGACAATGCAAAAAGTATAACATAAACGATAGCACCTCCCAATAAATAAGAGATAATAACTCCCGGTCCCGCTGTACGAATCGCTACTGCAGAGCCTAAGAAAAATGACCCTCCAATCACAGTTCCCAGTGCCATCATGGTTAATTGCCATGACGATAACCCATTTCCTTCTTTTCTCAAATTCAGACCTCCTAATTCGTAGAGAAATTGCTTCATTACAAGTATCTCCTTCACCGATTTAAGTTATGATCTTTACATGTCAAAATAACTGAAATCCAGGTAACTTTTTATTCTTCGAATGATAATTCATAATAAAAATAAAATATAGATTTTCAACTTACTTGTGCTTCTTATGATTCATAATCAATATAATAATAGAAAACAAAGGAGGTGCTTTATGGATATTGTCAAGAACATCTTAGAAGGCAGTCACTTTGCCTATGAATTTATTTATCACAACCAACCTCTACTTACTTTTCAGGAAGGTGCTGATTATTTTAGAATTGACACTGGTCAAACTGCACCTACCCTAATTATTAAAACCGACAAGGATTTTTTTGCCCTTATTATCTCAGGTAATTCTGGACGTGTTAATTTTGAACAACTATCCTTTATCTTGGGTTGTAAAAAAGTAACTATGGCCAAAAGAGAAGAAGTAAAAAAAGTAACAGGCTTCGATGCGGGGAACCTTCCCATGATCGGCATACCACTCCCTTATATTTTAGATAGGCAACTGTTTTGCTACCCTTGTGTATATGGCGGTTCAGGTCAATTAAATCGAACACTAAAAATCACGCCTCTTGCCCTCGAACAACTGAATACTGTTGTAGCAATTACAACAATATTTAGAGGATAATAATCAAAACCTTGGGTATTAAATCAATCTTCACATGTAATTCTTTCAAAAATGGTTATAATACTGAATAGACTTACATGATATAAGCGCATATAACCCAAACTGACAAGGAGGATATTTATATATGGAAGATCGAAAAAATTCCCTTGTGACCAATGACGTAAATAATCAAGAAAATCAACCTACCTTCGTCCAGTCCAGTGATACTAAAAAGAAACAAACCACACCCACCCTGAATCCTGACGTAGAATATGTCAATAGAACCTTACCATGAGCGTAAATTATAATTGGAATTTACGTTCATGAATTGAGTAATTTAATGCAAGTAGAAGAAAGCGGGAAAATCTAAAAGATTTTCCCGCTTTCTTCTACTTGTCCGCTTTTTGGTTTAATAGTTTTTGATAAGTAACAATTAAATTATCTAGTTGTTGGCTCATTTCGATGACTTTTGCATCTACTAAACATTGTTTTCCTCCCATCTCATTTAATTGTTGGCGTACTACTTCGATTTTTGCCACTATTTCACCAAGACTCATCTTTATCCCCCCTTTCCATGTTAAATTTATCAAGGATTGGAGGAATTTGGTTGTTTTTCGACATAAATTTTATGAAAATTTTTATTTTCTCTACCTTTCGATAGAAGAAATTAGGAGGAAAGCACATTATGATATAAATATTGGAATAAATAGGTTAAAAATGTAAGTAAAGAAAATAAGATTGGGGTAATATACATGGCGATATGGCGAATTAATATGGATTCTAGAGATTTCGAACAGTATCGTAAGAAGCTAGTAAATAGAGGCTTTATTCCCACGAACTACTTCTCTGCTAATGGTTTTAACATAAAAAAAATGAGAGAACTTGCTCTAGCCGGTAAGATGGACGCTATGCAATGTGTTGTCGGAAAGTCTGTTAGGTGGTATTATTACGAGGATCAGGCTGAATTAGCCCGTCTCAGAGGAGAACTCTCTTGAGTAATATCACTCATATATATTTAAAAATTAAATACTAAGATGATAAAATAAAAGAAGAGAGTGAATTTGTTTGAAAATTCACTCTCTTCTTGATGCCTGATGACAGGCTTTTTTTCTATCTATTAGCCTATTCAAGCCCTATCATTAAATTCACTTACACTCTATCAACAGCTCTTATTACTTGTTGAAACACTAAGACTTTGTGGCGGTAATGATTTGTCTACCTGCAATATCATGCATCTTAACCTCACAAAATCCTGCTCTTTTCAGCCAATTGGTATACTGCTCCAATGTCCAAGTGCCGCCTGTTTTGGTATTTGCCAGCATATTCACAGCAAAAAGCTCCGCTCTAGGACTTATTCCCCTAATGAAATCAAGAATAGTTATACGTCCACCACTCTGTAAAGAATCATGCACTCTCTTAAACAAAAGAGTATTCTCTCCTTCCCCGTAGATGTGGCAAATATTGCCCAGGAAAATCAGGTCAAACTGTTCCCCACCAAAAACTCCTTCGGTAAAATCACCCTTCACAAATTTAATTTTCTCCCCAGGTATTAAAGTTGGTTCCATAACGGCACAAACTTCTGGTATATCCTGAACCGTAACTTCAGCTCCAGCTAAAGCAAAAGGTCTAGCGTAATTCAAAGGCCCTCCGCCTAAATCCAGAACCTTAGGTTCCTTCGGCAAGCCTGCTAAAGAAATGTTCACCAACTGATCGGCGATTTCTTTAGCATTTTTCTTCATGGCGCTCATAAAACCCTTTACATCCTGCTGGTCACGTCCATTTTCGGGTGGTTGACCAGTCTTTAGAATTTCCGGCAAATGGGTCCATGACTTAATAACATTAAAGGTGTGAATAAGCGAGTAACCAAGATAATTTTCCGTATCTTCATTAAAGAATAAATCCTCTGTCTCTGGTGTTAAGCTTAATCTTTCATCCTCCCTGATTACATACCTTAAAGAAATAAGAGCTTCCATTACTGTCCAAAGGGCCCTGCTATCCATTGATAAGTCACTGGCCAAATCATCTAGGTTGGTAGGTTTTTTCCGTAAGGCATCGAAGATGCCCGCCTTTAAGGCTGCTCCCGCCACCAGTAATTCTTGTGGAGCTATAGGATTCTTTAAACTTGGCATATACTTTCCTCCTAATGTTCTATAGTATATTTCCCACTAGAAATTGTCTTTAATCCTAATCATAGCCCTTAAAATTGGTATTCATGCATCTAATATGATCCTTATCTCCAACAAAAAATATCCATTGCCGCAGTATTCGTCAGCACAAACTCGTATTCCTCCGTAATTTTTAGGAACTAGACTCTATCCTTGTATGTCTTGTACCTCTTTTCCTATATCAGCAATAGTAATTCCACCTTTTATAAGGTCATTATTATCACTATGGATTTCAAACCAGAACTTTGTTTCACCGTTTGTTACTAAAAAGAAAAGCGTACCAAAATAATTGGATACGCTTTTCTCTAAACCTTGATATCGGCCTAATACAAAATGGTCCTAGTCGAGGTTTTCTTCTATGATTGTAATATGATTATTAACTGAATACCTTATTAAATGTGAAAATTCCTTTGCCTCAAATTTAAAAATAACTGCACCATCTTCAAATTTTTCGGGACACGAATGAACCTTTGAAACAAAATACTCTAAACCATATTGAGAAAAGGTAGTCCACAAAGAACAAGGTAGTTCTTCTAACTCCCTAAATGTTATTAAGAACCGCTCATTATATTGTCCATCAAAAAGCCTCTTTCTCCATAGACTATCTTGACTAACCTGTAGCACAGCATCTTCCAGATGTTTCTCGTGAAGTTTTTCTGCTATAGCGAATTTCATATTATTACCTACTTCCTTACCCATTTACACAATTAGAAACCTCGTAAAATGCCTTTTTGATTTAAAATCAGCACACTCCATTTTCTACTTCCTGGATAGCCCAAAAGTGGTGTAATTTTTATCAATGCAACTAAATGAGTATATCATTTCTTTTGTCACAAAACAATTGACCAGTCCAGTTTTCGTCTTAAAAAGTTGGCTCTTCGCCACATACGTATTATTCCGAATCACAATCTACTATCAATAAAGGAAGCTCACCTTCCATTGCCAATATGAGACGGTTCTCAACTTCATACCAATTGATTAATTTTAACCATTCTCTAATATAATCCTCTCGTTTATATTGATAATCAAGATAATATGCATGTTCCCATACATCGATTACCAAGATAGGAATAGCTCCCCATTGGGTAAGGTTCTGATGTTTCTCTGCTGTAAGAATCTCCAAATGATTCCAGGCTGGATTCCATACCAGTATCCCCCATCCAGATGCTTCTACTTTAATAGCTGCATTTACAAACTGTTCGAGAAAAGCACCGAAACTGCCAAAGTATTTATTGATTTCTTTAATAGTGCATCGGCCCGGTTCACTTTCAAATCCTTCCGGTGCCATAATCGTCCAGTAAATACTATGCAGGATATGACCAGAGCCGTTAAATGCTAGTTCATTTTCCCAATATTTTATAAATGTAAAATTCTCTTTCCTTCTTGCTTCTACCAAGGCTAATTCAGCCTTATTAAGACCATCAACATAGGATTTGTGATGATGGTCATGATGATACCGAAGTGTTTGTGAGCTAATAATTGGTTCAAGGGCATCATATGGATAAGGCAATGGCGGCAACTTGTGTTTCCCTGCTGGAGTATACGCACGTAAATCTTTATTAGACAATTTTTTTCAACCTCCCTAATCACTCTTCTTGTGGCTGTGTCGTATTATATTTCTACAGCAAAAGGGTGGTGACAAAAATCCTCTACTAATTTTCTTATCTTCTATGCCAACGTCTATCTATTTACCGCTTGTGGAGGTTCCTCAAACCAACCTTTTTCGATCAATAAGTTGGCTCCATCCTCTGCGTAAAGACTGATTTCTGCCATTAATCTAGTATAATCAACTGCCAAATCATAACATTGGCTTGTGGAAATTGCCGCTCCATAATTGCCTATGCCAACCTGTATTAAGGCCGAAACATGAAATAACATTAATTTCTCGGAAAAGGGAGGTTGCGTTGACGTAGTAATTAAAGGTTCTATAGGCAAAGTTCCAGTTAGATCATCTACTGCTAACCTCTTTGCAAATATGTCGATGTGTTTTTTCGCAATTTCTTTGCCCCTTAATAAATAGGATTGAACATCAGGTGAAGAAACAGTTTGGCTAAAACCGATTATCATCGCTCTCCCTATAACATTGGTTTGAATATTAGTAAATATATGCATGATTTCTATTGCTGTCAAGGGACGACTTTCTTTAAACAAATTCCCTAAAAAAGTTTGCTCTTTGGCAAACTCCACATTTTTATTCGGTGGAATATAAGGAGCTCTAGTATAAATCCCCTTTTCCAACATAAGCCCTACTACTCTTTCGTTAAGTTCTATCGATTCATGCAGCGTCTGTATATAAAATTCTCTAATATCATGACGTGCGGCCATACTTAATGCTAATCCATAAGCAACTAAACCCACACGGGACATATTATTTAGATAATGCAATGAGAAAATGTCGTCAAATAGTCTTTCTGCATTGGCATCTACGTCTTCGTTCGTAAATCCCATGGGACTGACAAATTTTTCTCTTTCGTATGTACTTCGTATCCATGCCACATGATTTTGAGATAAAGATAGAGCAAACTCTAGCACTTGACGAATTTCTTCGTCCTCTGCCTTAGCTAAAAAATATCTCAATACGCACTTTGCTAAACTATCACTTTGATATTGAGCCCACATAATCGCAATTTCCGAAGATGTTAAACGAATATGACTATTACTATTCGGCATGAATCCACCCCCATTTTTTACTTATTATAACCCTATTTAAAATTATTAATATGACGATCTTCTCGCTTACATTGGACGATTATGCACCGCATTCGCTGGATCATCGTACCATTGAAAATAACGTTCTGTACATTCACGTCCAGATTGAATAAGGGCGTCCTTCTTTTCCTCACTTAAATGAAATTCAGTCGTTTTTACATTCAATGTATTAATATAAATCGTTCTATGCCAATCATCACTGTGCAAGTGCTGATTTTGTTGGCTCTCCATATAGATATCAGCAAGACTTTTCGAAAACTCTATCAAGTCTTTAATTTCCTTTTTTGTGGGTTCGACTTGTTCGCAAAACATCGCAATCTCACTACCTGAATCCAAACGAAATCCAAGACTCTCTTTATTAAATACATAGGGGCTTGTGGCTGAATCATTTAGCTTCAATTTGGCATTAAGCTTCTTATAATATCCTGGCTGACTAGCGAATCTGTGAACATACTTTTCTCTATCAAATAGTTTAATAGGATAGTTATCCAGAATTCCACCATCAACGTATATATCATTCTCTCCATCCTTTTTTGCCGCAAAGAGTAACGGTATCGACATCGATATACGGATTGCATCTGCTACACAAATATCAGGAGTATGCTCCACGGAAAATACTTCAGAAAGCCGCGTAGAAAGGTTCGTGCCAATAAAAAACATCTCTCTAAAGCCAAGTTCACTTCCTGCTTCGGAGATCTCCTTGAAAGTAGCATCAGGGCTTCCTGCCTTTATCTTAATCAGATTGCCTACCCAATTTCGAAAATAATCCCCTTTATACCAGCCAAATTCTTTGAATAACCTCGTCGTATCGAGTGCTACCCCCAAAGAGTCATCTAAAAATCTTGTAAAATCTAAATCATATAAAATATTTTCAATTTCTTTTAAACTGAAATTCAAACCGATCAACAAGCCAATGATGGCGCCTGCAGATGTACCACCAATTCGTTCAATCCTTGGTAGAATCTCTTTCTCCTGCAGTACACCAAGAGCTCCAATATACGCGATCCCCTTTATGCCTCCCCCTTCAAAAATAAAATTACGGAACGGATAATCCAAAACAACACCTCCATCTTTCAACATATATAACATATTAAATACATTGCCCATATATACTTACAAGGACAATAAAAGGATCGAATTTCTTAAGAAATTCGATCCTTTTTCAGCAACTTCACCAATATAGATGATTATTTTAGTAACCTTATTCATTACCTGCATGAACGTCCGTCACATACTATCGCGATATTCGACTACTGCGACGTTTCACTCTTTCGTCGCTTGCTCGTCAGTATCCCAAAATAGAGATACCGTGTTGAGATTTCATCCCTTTCCTTCTATACGTGTTATTTTCTCCGCAATGCATTATAAAGCTTGGCTGATTCATCGGCAATAAAATTGCTGGAATATGTATGATCCCCAGTAACTGTAAAAAAGCTAATTAGGATCGGATCATGCCCATCCTGGATTACCCCTACATCGCAAAGTATCTCATCCAGCTCACCCACTTTATGAAAGACAGGAGTCTGCATGTAGCGCGGGATTTCGTCATTATAAATCGTATTCGCTAACTCATATTTTAGCTGCTCACTTTTACTTTTATTCAGATATTTACCAGTATAGATCTTCTCAAATACTCTCCCCATTTCGTAGGGTGTAGTTACACTATGATATTGATATTTCTTAAAAGCATCTTCACTATGAATTTGAGTCTTGCGAAGCTGGAGGTTCTTGACAACCTTAGTAAGGACACCCCTGTTGTTGGTATCCATCTCATCTAACAATTCCTGAAATGCGTTGTTGTCACTAACCGTCATCATCAGCTCTATTTGCTGATCATATTGGCTGGCCTTGGCTGAGCCAGCCTGAGGATACAAATACTTATAGGTAGCTAAGGCAACTACTAATTTACTAGTTGAAGCCGTAGGAAATATGTCATCCTGGTTAAATTCGATCGTCCGACCAGTATTCAAATTTTTGGCAAAGACCCCGACCCGACCATCAAACTTTTTTAAGTCGTTTTTTATTTCTCGCTCAAGCGGAGAAGCTGCCAGTGCATGGCCAGTAAAGAATGTCAGTAAAGCAAGTAGTATCGTAACCTTTTTTATCATGTAGCCACCTCCATAAAATAATTTTTCTTTGGAAGAATTATTGCATTTTTTAATATGTATCCGATTTCCACCTGTATTAGTATAGACTAAAACTATGACCAATTTATGACAACCTTCTTATCCCACTGAACATTTAGATACTTTCATTTGTTATGTATTGCCTATATAGACTTTTCAAAGGGAAAGGGAACGAATTCATTGAAAAATTCGTTCCCTTTCCAGCGATATAGTGCAGATAATATGGGACCGTGAACAAGGACTTAGAGATGATCACCAGGATTCGTATTTCCACATATAAAAAAGAACACGGCACTATTAAAGTTGAAATACTGTAATATTTCTTTACCTGGCTTAAATTTTTCAAAGAAAAAATTTTTATGGTTAATACTGTAAATAATAAAACCCAAAAAAGTATGAGCCCTGAAATTGTTCAACCAATTTTAGGGCTCATACTTTAAGACTTATTCATTCTCGTCATCGTGAAATAGATATTTTTCTTCTCTAATTAAGTAGGGTAAGCCAATGCATCCTACTATTAGGCAAGCCACCCTTTCTCCTGCAAATACTTCGCAATTTCTCCGAATTTCTCAAAAGGGACAAATTCTTGCTGCTCTTTCTCAAGCAGTTCCTTTAGATCTCTTTTTGCAAAAGCAATATCGGCTGCTTTGGCTGCTCCTAAGTCTGGTTCGCTATCTCCTGCGAAAAAGACTGTCTCAAATTCCTTTTTCAGATCTTCTACTACTTTGGCTTTATTAATACCAAAAATCTCAGAAAAATAAGGACTTTCTTCATTTGGAGTAATTTCAATACCCCCATCTTTGTATACTCCGCTCATAGAAATAACCTTCACACCTTCAATCTGTCGATGGGCAAGTAATCGCTCAATATAATAACTTGTGCCAGCACTTAGAATATAAAATTCCCCGCCTGCCTTTTGTACTCTATGAATAAACTCCACCGCATATTCATCCAAAGGTATACGATGAATTTCAGTCAGAATCTCTTCCTCCGTTTTTCCTATCGACCCCAAAATTTTATTTAGAAACTCTACATTAATCTTTTTCGTTTTTTTCCAATCCTCATAAAACTGCATTCCCCATTCCTGCAGATAGGTATCAATAATAATATGATAAAAATCTCGATCCGTTAATGTCCCGTCGAAATCCGATACAAATGCAAACTTCTTCAAAATCATTCCTCCATATTAGCTTCGGCTATTGCCCTTTCTTTGCTTACTCTTTAGTGATTGAAGTATACCATGTAAAACGTAACAGCAGTATCTCATATTTCGACACTTTTTTCAAACTTTTCTTTGTGATGGAATGATGCGCTTTATATCAGGCGAACTGCATTGGATAACTTTATCTGTATCATTACCATATAAGAAGGTCACGTGATAGAAGAGAAAATAATTAATTCTGCCCTCAAGTGTAACGGTTCACTACAAGTAGGATTCGTCATAAGCTAATCCTCATGCTTCTAAGATTGACTTTATAACAATTTAATGATTTGGTTAGAATTACCATAGGAAAAAGAATTGTATTGTCACATTTCTGTCATACTTTTTCCTCATAATAGAAATAAACCCAAAATGAGAGATTACATGAAAATGTTGGTTCATTTGTGACCTTAGTCTAGAAAGGATGTGATAGAAACGTCCGTTAAGTGAGATTGTTTCTTCCAAGGACTATATAGTATATAAGAGGAGGCTACTGAAATGAGAAAAATGTTAATGCTCATTGTAACCTTATCCGTTCTTATGATGATATCTGTTACTGCGAGTGCCGCTCACGGGCATAAGGATCGGGGAAATCATCATAACAAGTGGCATCGTACACACTATAGTGATATGGATTCTGAAAGGGGATTACCTTTTGTATGGCATGAACATTATGATTCTATGAGAGGAAATCACCATCTTGAGAGGGTCTACGATCGGGAAATGGATTATAGATTCCCTGGATTATATGCTTATAGATGGTCGGGTCATAACGGCTTCTGGCATCATGGAAATTACGTCAAAGATGCAGTTTTTTTCTTTGATAAAAATAATGAAATGGTTAGTGTTGGTTATATGGCTAATGGTGTATTTATTCATTTCCGTGAAAACCATGAAAGCTATGAAAATCAGGATTCCTTTTTCTTTGCCTGGTTTAATCACTAAATAAAGGGAGTAAGAATTAATATGATGAAGAAATGGTTAATTATAACATTAGTAGGTCTATTTATTATGTCCTTCACAGGAAGTGTTTTTGCTTGGTCAGGATCTGCAAATGTAGAAGGTAAACCAGACCAATTTCAAATTAGTAGAGCAAAGGGATACTATATTTGGCAGGATGAAAAGGGTTTTCATATTTGGACGACAACTCGCGGTGAAGAGCATACTTTTACTGGTGTAATTCGGACAAATGGAAAGTTTGCTCATGTTAGGGAGCAGAGCTTAGAAAGAGGGGATTCGTTTAAAGTTAACTCAGATGATCAAGGAAGACCTTGGTTTAAATCCTCCGATAATAAGAGCAAGCATTTCTCTTTTGGAGGACGCGAAATAGACTATCAAAATGATAAGATTCAGTTCAAATTTGCTACGACTGGTGGGTCTGATGGGATAAATTTCCAAGTTAAAGATGCTAGTTTTATTGATTTCGACTTGTATATGGATGGTCGCCCTATCCCCCGTAAGGAAATATATATTAGTGACAGTGGTTGGCATCCACAATCCCATAAGTTTAGATTGATGAAATAATTAGATACAATGGCTAAAGACAATATAATTAGGGAAGAAACGACTCATCAGCTCTCAGCCGATGAGTCGTTTCTTCCCTTACCGCATTTTTTCTTCACTGTAGGTGTTGTAGTGAAGCCTTATATATAGTGTATAAAAGTATCAAGCATCTCCTTATTATTGCTGTGACTGGATCCATCAAAGGCCAAGTCCAGTACAGGGTGCTTAAGCTCTTCTTTGTCTCTGCCTCTTAAGATTTTTTGTATTGTGGCAGTATTCTCATACATGGAGCTAACGGTTAATATGCCGTGTACATGCTCTGGGTATCGGAATACTTTGGCAATCCGATACCGCCCTGCCCCTCCAGCGTATAGAGGCAGCCTCTTATCCGCCTCCTTTAATAACTCATCAATATCGTTATCAAAGGGACTGTATTCTGACAAGGTGTCCGAAACATCTTTCATCACTCTCTGTACTTTTTCCAGCTTTTCTTTAAATCCTTTACGATTTTTAGGATCTTTCTTAATATGATCGTGCCATATAAAGAACAGTACTTCAGATAAAGGTTGATACATAATTCTATGATTCTTCTCCAAACTCTTTAGTTGAAAGTTATTTAGATAATCATTAAATATAACACTAAACTCTCCAAGTACGGCGATCTGTTTATCATATGTCTTCTTTTGCAGTTGGTTATACACATATCTAGATAGCTGCACAATATTCTCTTCATTCAACCTGCCTGTATTGATTAAATCCAATCCCTTCATCAAAACCGTTTCCCTGTCTTCTTTGTCGGAGGCCATTACCAAATCTGCGACTATCACGCCTAAGGCAAAGTCAAAGCCGTAATCCCTACTTTCCAATAAATCTTCGATATATGGAGAACTCACTTCCCCCTGATATCCTTCTCCCTTTAATTTTTCGCTAACCAATTTTCCATACTGACCATAAACCTCACTACCTTCCGTTTGTGGCAGCCATAGGGAAATCTTCTTGTCTCCGGTATTTTCCAAATGGTAGAAGATATCACCCAACAAGGAAAACATAGATACATATTCTTTTGACTTGGTAAATCGTTTTCCTATTTCTAACGACCGTTGTGTGGTTTGAGGTAAAATCTCTGCTGCGATCCCCTTCGATTTGAACCATTCACATAAGACTTGGCTATATGGATACAGATTCGGCAGCAACATTTTTTGTTGGATAATTTCCCCAGTAATCAGCGTGCTAGGCTTCCCTGTTTTCGCTGGCCTTTCTGCTGGGTTGTAGTTATCCAAGCTGCTAACGAAGGCCTCCAATCGGGTAATGACCCCGACACTTGACGAGTGTTCGTCAACTTCAATATGCAAATATGGTTTCCCCTGCATTTCGGCGTTGAAGTAATGGCTCAGCACAGTATCTGGACCGCAGCCATGGTTCGTAATATAGATAGGATAAAGATTGGACATATCACGTACAATCTTTGCTCCCGCCAAAATATGCTGCCCAAAAGGCCAATACATATTAGGATGATCCTCAGATACGTCATAGTCAAACGCAGGAATATTAGCAAGGGTTAGCACCTTATACCCCATTTCTCTTAGTTTTTGGGGAATCTTCATATTCAGTATCGGATCAGCCACATTATAAGTTCTGGTCATGATAATAAAGGCTTTTTCCTCATCTTGCAGACTCTCTACCAGTTCCCGGCTCAAGATTTCTACATCCCGACTATACTCGTGCAGCCTAGTCATACCTTTCATAACAGCAAATCCCATCTGCACTTTATTTTTGCCTAATTCTTTCCCCATATCTAATAAGGTCTTGAGCATATAGGCCTTGCCAAATTTAAAGGAGAGGGCTGGAGATAATAATTTCACACCCTTCTTCTCTAGATCCATTACATGGGAAACAATTTGCGACGCAGTCTGCATGTACACGCAGGCATAATCCTCCCGGGTTTTTGAGACATCATGCTTCATGGTATACAGGCTTGGCAGAAAAATATAATCCACTCCTTGGTTTAATAACGAGGCTACATGCCCATTGATTAGCTTAATAGGATAGCAAGTTTCATCTAGGGAATACTCCTGGCTAAGGGCTACAATTTCCTCATCTGTTGCCTTCGACAAAAGTACATTAAAGCCTAATGTTTTAAATACTTCATGGAACATGGGAAACAATTTGTGCAAAAATAGCACTCTGGGAATACCGATCGTACGTTTTGTAATATCAATGCCACCAGTATAGCCCTTTAAGAAAAGCTTTTCCATTTCCGCCTGGGCATCTCGGGGGATTGAGGGAGCAGTTTTTTTGTCATTGCTTTCAATATTTTGCGCTAGCTTTTCCTTCACCAAGAGTGCAGTGCCGATAGCACCTGTCACACTGAAAAAGCTTGGTAAGATAATATCTCGTTTTAACACAGCACGAAATGCATTGATAACCGCCTGGTTATGAGCAATGCCCCCCTGCAAAAACACTTTGTTGCCGATAGCTCGATTGCCCACTACACGGTTTAGATAGTTGTTTACAATGGAATAGGCCAGACCGGCGGCAATATCTTTTTTACTTTCATTACCAGCTAGGGCTTTAGCAATGTTTCCTTCAATAAAGACGGTGCATCGATCACCTAAATTCAAAGGTTTCTCACTTTGCAACGCCAACTGGGAGAAATCCTCAATGGGTATATCGAGTTTTCTCGCCTGTTCTTCGATAAAAGATCCGGTTCCAGCAGCACATATTTTGTTCATCTCAAAATCCACAACCATACCATTTTGTATGCTGATATATTTTGAGTCTTGTCCACCTATTTCAAAGACAGTATCGATATCCGGATCGGCTTCCACCGCACCTTTTGCTTGTGCAGTAATTTCATCGACAATAACGGCGGCCTCCAGTTCATTACCAATGAGATAACGCCCTGAACCAGTTGTCCCTATCCCTTTTATCTTGAGACGGTGCTCAAACTCTTCCTGTAGCGAGTCAATCCCTTCGCTAACGACCTGCCTAGGGTTCCCTCTTGTGCGCAGGTATCTGTATGCTATAACATTTTTCTCATCATCGATCAATACCAGATTCGTGCTAGTAGAACCAATGTCAATTCCCAAATACCCTTCACAAACGTTAAGCCTATTTATGCAATCATGTTTATGGTTGTTATCATTTTGACCAAACTGGTATAAGGCAGGATAACCATCTTGTTGTGTATTATTGTTATCTGAAGAGCCTGTTGCATTTTTCAGTTCTTCAAAGGTCACTACATACTGTTTCTCAGCAGCAAGAAGAGCCGCGCCCAAAGTACTCACCTGATCAAAATGCTTCGGTATTAAGATATCGCTATCTTCTAACTGAAACACCTCTTTCAAGGCTTTTATAACGCCTTTGTTATGAACCACACCACCGGTAAGCATAACAGGCGGTGTAACTGCACCTTTTTGCACCACAT
Organism: Pelosinus sp.; assembly: GCA_029239675.1. Classification (GTDB taxonomy): domain Bacteria; phylum Bacillota; class Negativicutes; order DSM-13327; family DSM-13327; genus Pelosinus. The sequence continues at coordinate 91,538 of JARBUM010000002.1, forward strand.
TTGCCTTAAAGTTTCGTACCAAAGCATAAGCCAGACCCAATAATATATCTTCCGTTTTTACACCTTCTTGCTGGTGATGGATCATATCTGTTTTTGAAAACACACTGCATCGTCCGGCAATCCGGGGTATCGTTGTCGCTTTCTCCGTATAATCCGAATACTCGTACAAACTGATCCCCAACCGCGAAACCTGTTCTTCTAAAAAAGAACCTGTTCCAGCAGAACAGCTTGAATTCATGGAAAATTTGATGTGGGCTCTATCTTGCGCCGAAAGATTCGTAACAAATTTTGCTTTTTGTGCTCCCAATTCAATGATAGTCTGTAAGGAACTATTGCTGGCAAAAGCCCCTTCAATCAAAGCAGTTACTTCATTAAGAACATATTTTTTCAATTTAGGCATTCGTTCTGCCTGCTCCCCAGTAATACCAAAATAAAACTCCTTGACTTTATATTGATTTTCTATCTTTTGCAACATATTACTAAATGCCGCTTCAATATTGCCTCGATGAAACATATATTCGCTACCTATTTCTTGTTCCATGTCATCTACGATAATATATTTGAATGTGGAATAGCCTATATCTACGCCTAAACGATGCATTACCTCACCCCTTAATGATTTTGATTATCATTTACTATTTGAAGTCATTATACTATAATAACTTTAACAGGGCGGTATCCACAGCTACACTTTAAAAGTTTGCATTACCTTTTTCCAAGAGATCTTGGCAGCACCTCTGAATGTATTAAGGCCTTCACTTTCCAAGGAACAAAATATCTAGAAACCAAAAGGCTTCTCACTTTTGATAAGCGAAATATCGAAATAAAATTTAGAAAGAATAGAAGAACTATTCTTTTAGATACAGCAAGAATGACACTTAACTGTGTAGCTAAGTGTCATTTTTCTTCTTTCATGATTACATTCATTTGTCACCTAGATACTCTTCTAACGCTGTACCATTCGCTACTGTTTCTAGCAATAAAGAATTAGATATCTTTTATCTTTTCCCACAACTTACTAAATTTTACTTTGGTAAGTATTTCGTGAGTCAAAAATTCACCCTTATAAAAAGCACTATAGGTTGTAAACACAGCAGGGGATTTCTGAGCCTGTTCCCTGGTTTCCAGCTTAATGCGATGTATGGGGATCTGAAATTCCTCACCGATTATATCGAGTTCCTTTTGAACATGGTAATCGACAAAAGGGCACTGATCGGTATACAGCACGGTTAATCCCTGACTATGATTAAAGGTTGATGTCTTTACGGTATCTCTAAACTTAGGCATTACAGAGTCACCTTGTAGTCCCTTGACTAGCAACTCAAAGTAAGGAGGAGCCGTATCAGCGACTTCAAAACCCTTTTTCAATAGATAGGCTTTGTCGGAAAGATATGGCCTCTTTTTTGTGCTCGAAACGATGACAATCCCTTTTTTCCCTATCGAATCGAGTAAGCACGAATTCAATAGTTCAGTGCCATATCCCTGGTTCTGATAACGTCCAGCCACCCAAAAACAATTGATAAACATATACCCATCCCCCTCAATGGGGCACCAGGCATTTTCTGCAGGTAAATATTCAATGAACACCTTCCCCCGAACGTCAGCTTTCCTAAAAACCAATCCATCCTGAAACCGATTTTTCAGCCACTCTTTTTTCATTGCTACACCTGCAGTGGTTTTTTTATCTGCAATGGCACAGCAAATATGCTCTTGTTCTAAATTTTCCTCAGTTAAAGTCAACAGCTTCATTGAGTAACCTCCGTTAATTAATAGAGATCAAACGTTCCTTGCATGCAGGGGCGTTCCGAAATTATCAAACTTTGCAACCTTCGCTAGCGGAGTGGTCAAGTGAACTAATCTGTCAACTGCCCTGCACCACTTGCAGCAACACTTTTGGCTTGTCCAACTCATACACTTGCGGCTCGATACGTTTTAGTTCTTCTGGTATCCATCCATGTTCTTTGGCTAGTTCGGCCAGAGCCTCATCTACTGTTGCTGCGACCACAACAGCAATTGCATCCGTATAGAAATCGTGATGTACGTTGGGCTCATTGAGCATACTCCAACTATGAAATTTCCGGTTATGTCGCCATACAAATACTTTCATCCTGCACCTCCAATACAAACCCTCTAATCATTGTTTACTATCATTGGTATCTCGATATGTTCTGATACCGTAGAAATAAGAACCTCAATTAGTTCACTATCCATAAATTTATATTCATCCGGTATATTAAGACATATTACTTTTTTGTGTAGGAGAATATCACTATAATTCTCTCGGAGGCGCCTTAAATGCTTCTTTTCCATGACAAAAATCAGATCGGCCCAGCCAATATGTCCTCTTGTCACCTTAATTCGAGCCTTATCCTCAGTCCCCGCCGACCTTACGTCAAAACTATTAACACCATGAAATATTTTCTCGGCAGTTAAGCTTCGCCATTTGTTCCTACTGCAAATAAATAGTAGTTTTATTCTCAGTCACCATCCGCTTCTGTTTATTTCTAGCTATTGCCATACTCTTGCTTTTTTAAAAATTCGATTATTAATAATCTCCTTTTATTCTAATCATATTTTTATTCTATTTACCATTAAAATACAAACTCCTGCAAGGCTAACTGATTTGCGGGAGTTTGTATCATTATATGTCCTTCTCCATTCGAAATCATTGATCAACTTGATTTTAAGTATATCGCATTCTGCATGATAATGAATATGGGATAAGAAATTGTAATACGATTCGCAATTGAAACCGAGGAAACGTTCATCTATCCAGCCTTCTGAATAAGGGTTAATTTATAGAATTCAGATATCACTTCATCTAGCTTTTGACTAACCATTAAAACATCTGGATGTGATATTCCTTTCATGTGTGCCGTTACGTGCATCTTTTGCCGTAAGTACTCTATTTCATACCATAAAGTTTCCATGACAAATTCCTTTCTGTTTTTTCATACATTGACCATTATAATTATACAACGATACAAAATCTGTCGAAATAGAGTTCTTAAATAAACTTTTTTTCCAATTATAAACAAAAAAGCCGCCACCAGAAGGTAGACGGCACGTCAAGTCTTACTATATTTAGATGATTTTTTATTTCTAGAACATCTTTTGTCTAAGAAAGTGTAATTCTGGCTGCCGTCTTAGCTCTGACTTCTTCAGGATCAACGATAGTTCGAGCAACACCTGTTTCGATCGCAGCACGAGCAACAGCTGCCGCCACAGCAGGAGCAACTCGTTTGTCAAAAACGTCAGGAACAACATAATCTTCTCGTAGTTCTTCTTCTGTAATTAACTCTGAAATGGCATATACCGCAGCTAGTTTCATTTCTTCATTAATTTGCCGAGCTCTAACATCAATAGCTCCACGGAAAATTCCAGGAAAAACACTAACATTATTAACTTGATTAGGAGAATCCGAACGTCCCGTACCAGCTACTTTTGCCCCAGCGGCCTTGGCATCATTATAACTAATTTCAGGTTCAGGATTGCATAAGGAAAATACAATAGAATTTGCGTTCATACTCTGAACAATCTCCCTTGTAAAGGCACCGGGTTGTGAAACACCGATGAGCACATCTGCGCCTTTGGCAATGTCCTCGATACTACCTTGCTCTTTCTTTAAGTTGGTTCTAGGCAATAGCGCCGCTTGAACCCGATTCACTCGAGACATCTCCATCCCCTCATACATGGCACCTTTGGAGTTCATCATAACGACATGTCCTACACCAGCATTGAGTAACAGTTGCACTATCGCAGTACCAGCTGCGCCAGCACCATTTACTACAGTCTTGACTTTAGACAACTGTTTTTTTACTAATCGCAGTGCACCAATAGTAGCTGCTACAGCAGCAATAGCTGTACCATGTTGATCATCATGAAAAACAGGTATATCCATTTGCTCTTTGAGAGCATCTTCAATATCGTAACATTTAGGAGAAGAAATATCTTCTAAGTTGATTCCTGCAAAATTGGGTTGTAACATTCGAACTGTCTTAATAAACTCATCTGCATCCTTAGTATCAATGGATAAAGGAATCGCATCTACATCACCAAAAGTTTTATATAACACAGCTTTTCCTTCCATTACTGGTATGGCTGCCTCTGGGCCAATATCACCAAGCCCTAATACCCTTGTTCCATCTGTAATAACTGCCACCATATTGCCCCGACAGGTATATTCAAAGGATAAATCTTTCTCATGGTGAATTTCCATACAAGGTTCTGCTACCCCTGGGGTATATGCTAGACTAAGATCATAGGCATTTCTTAACGGAGTCTTAGCAATCACACCTAGTTTACCATTATTTTTTCGATGATAATTTAATGCCTCATCACGTAAACTCATATTTATCTCCTTTTAACTCAATATAAACTACCAGCGACCTTACCCACATTATATGTTTATTTGGATTTTAAAGATAATACCGAATATTCATCATTCAATAACTTTTAGTTATTGAATGGATAGTATTTACGCATCCAACTAGTAAAGTAAAAACTACATATACTTTGAGTAGGGGCTCGTTTAGAGTTTTATAGGAAGTTTTTTTTGCAGCAAAAGGCTCAACAAGCAGCAAATACTGCAAGTTGAGCCTTCTATGTATCTACGCTTAGAATTCGATTGTCTAGGAAGAGGGAAATTTCGGTACATCAATATGGTTTCCCCTTCTTATCTAATCCAACCTGCTGAAATCCATAATCTAGTAATTTAGTAGCATCATCCCATCGATAGTCACTATTAAGTATGACGGCTATTAATTGTACTTCGCCTCGTTTCGCAGAGGCCACTAAGCAGTCACCCGCGTCATTGGTATAGCCTGTTTTTACGCCATTGCTACTAGGATAAGCCTTAAGCAATTTATTGGTATTGTTAACATGAATTTTACTTCGATTAAGGAAGTTAACATCATAGTCTCGAGTTGATACTATTTTTACAAACTCCGGGTTTTTCATCCCATAAGCAGTAATTAATGCAAGGTCATGGGCGGTTGTGTAATGATTAATTGGGTCAGGTAATCCATGTGGATTTGTAAAATGAGTACTCGTTGTCCCAAGTTTTTCGGCATTTGCATTCATGAGCTCCACGAAGGAAGGTATCGAGCCAGCTACATTTTCAGCAATAGCTTCTGCGGCATCATTACCCGAGACCAGCATCATACCGTACATTGCATTTCTTAGCGTTAATTGATTACCAGCTTTTAGTTCGAGGCTTGACCCCTCACAAGCAGCATCACTAGAACTCACAGTAACAATATTATTAGGATTACCTTTTTCCAGCGCGGTGATCAAAGTCATTATTTTGGTAGTACTAGCTGGATACATAATGCCTTTGCCATTCTTTTCAAATAATACCTGATTCCCGCTAACCACCATTAATACAGCCGCTTCGGCTTCTACTTGTGGGGCTGGCGAGGCTGCCAGGACAGCATTTGCCCAGAGAATAACGCTTAAAAATAGTGGTATGATTCGACGATACATATGTAACCTCCCGATTTTGTTTGACCACTGACATAGCGTGTCATTATAATATTTTTCTACTATGCAAATATAATTGCTTATACATTTGTCCTTACTCAATCTTATTTTAGATATAAAATAAGTTCGTTAAAACCAATCATAATCCTGCCCCAAGATGGCATCGATTCTTTTTTCTTGCAATGTATTATACTGGATTTCCTAATCTTACAGGTTCTCAATTACCATTTCCACTCTTTCTTGAGGGCAATATAGAAGCATAAGATCTGATGTACTAACTATGACAAAACTAACCTAATAGCAAAATATATGTATCACTAGAAATACGCACCTCCTGCAAAATTCATACTCGAATTCTTGCAGGAGGTGCGTCGATTCATATTCATTTTTAATAAATTTTCAATAAACCAACCGTAGCTTCTACGTCTTCAACTAATTTACCTCCAGCAATTAAATCATGAAGGTTTTTGATATCCGGTGCTGGTATCCGGTCTTCATCCAAATGCGGTATGATATTGCGAATCGTTTGATGCGCTCTAGCAGTACCATCTCCTGGTGTAAGCGGCGCCAGAAAATCGATACCTTGTACAGCTGCTAGCATTTCAATGGCTAGCACATTGCAGACGTTATCCAAGATTTCTCTAGCTTGACGAGCAGCAATAGTACCCATACTGACATGATCTTCCTGGTTAGCTGAAGTTGGAATAGAGTCGGCACTAGCCGGATGCACCAGAACTTTATTCTCCGATACCAATGCAGCTGCAACATATTGCGTAATCATCAGACCGGAGTCAACCCCCGGAAAAGCTGTTAAAAATGCTGGCAGTTCGCTTAAATGTACATCCAATAGACGATTGGTACGCCGTTCGGAAATATTACCTAGTTCAGCAATTGCTAACTTAAGATAATCCATAACCAAAGCTATAGGCTGACCATGGAAATTCCCACCAGAAATGGCTTCGCCTGTTTCTGGCATGATAAGCGGATTGTCCGTCGCCGCATTAATTTCGATAGTCAAAGTTTCCTCCGCACGCCTAAGTGCGTCCTTAGAAGCACCATGTACTTGTGGCACACAGCGCAGCGAGTAAGCATCCTGTACCTTTTTGCAGTTAATATGGGAAGCAATGATGGCACTATGTGCGGTTAGGCTCAGCATATTTTGGGTAGTCGCCATCTGGCCGATATGCGCTCTAACCTGACTGATCCGCGTATCAAAAGCTGATCTGGTACCTTTTAAGGCTTCTACGCTTAATGCTGCTGCAATGTCTGCTGCCTTCATCAGATTGACGGTATCATGCCAGACAATGGTGCCAACCGCCGTCATAATTTGCGTACCGTTGATCAACGCCAGCCCTTCCTTGCCACTTAATACAATCGGCTCCAAGCCGCAAGCTTTTAAGGCTTCAGCACCTGTTATCAACTGACCGTTTAAATACGCTTCACCTTCTCCCAGCATAACCAATACCATATGAGAAAGCGGAGCTAAATCGCCACTGGCGCCGACTGATCCTTTAGCTGGTATCGCAGGACAGATGCGTTTATTGAGCATGCTTATAAGCATTTCTACCGTTGACAGCCTTATCCCCGAATAACCTTTTGCCAGTGAATTGGCTCTAAGCATCATAGCTGAGCGGACAATGTCCTCGGATAAATGTTCGCCTACACCAGTAGCATGGCTTAAAATCAAATTACGCTGCAGTTTCGCCCGTTCGTCTTTTGAAATAAAGATAGTACTGAAATCACCAAACCCAGTTGAAATACCATAAACAGGTTTTTCTTCGTCCATTATTTTATCAACAATTCTTCTACTGGCGATGATCTGCTCACGACCTTGATCACTGAGCTTGACTTCTTCATTGTTGCGCGCTACTTTTATCACATCTTCTAATGTTAAAGAATTTCCATCTAATACTATCATGCTGAACCGCCTCCGTATCTTTAATTTCCTGCTTATCTATTTAGCAATCTCTTCTGCTTTTTGCTCACGCTTGCTGTGAATTAAAATATAATACAGATAAATACCTGCAATAATTGGCAAGCCTGTATAAAGGACAATCTGCTGCCCTTCAATGAAAGCTAAACTGGCGATAATACAAATATTCAAGATAATTGCCACAATTGGTAAGGTGGGATATAAGGGTGTCCGAAAGACCAAATCTTTCAAGTCGCCGCCAATTTCCAGAAAGTGTTTGCGGAAATTAATCTGGCACCAAGAAATGACAATCCAAATCAAGCAACCAGTTAAACCTACACTGGACATTAACCATATATAGACGGTATCGGCTGCATATTCACTGGTCAACAGTGATAATGCAGATAATACTAGGGTTAAAAATATTCCATTAATGGGAACGCCTCCCGAATTTAGATGACCCAACCATTTTGGTGCATGCCCGTCTTTAGACATTGACCACAATAATCGTGAACAAACATAAAGCGCTGAATTACTGGCTGATAACGCAGAAGTCAGTACAACAAAACTCATGATATCCTTTGCAATTGGAATACCGATACGGCCAAATACATATGCAAAGGGACTTTCTAATACGCCTGCTTCCTTATAAGGAATAGTTGCACCTAGTACAATAATTGCCAACACATAAAACACAATGATTCTGAAGACAACACCTTTAATAACCTTAGGCACATTTTTACCGGGATCTTCACATTCACCAGCTGCCACTCCCACCAGTTCCGATCCCTGGAAGGAATATACTACTGTAATCATAGTTAAAAATAATGCCCAACCACCATTTGGGAATAATCCAGCTCCTGTATTAAAATTAGAAAATCCAATAGCTCCCTCGTTGCCAACAGTACCAAACATCAATCCAGCACCCGCAAGAATAAATGCAATAATAGCGGCAACTTTGATCCCAGCAAACCAAAACTCAGTTTCACCATAAACCTTTACCGAAATCAAGTTCAGAACAGTTACCAATACGGCAAATAATACACACCAGATCCAAATGGATACACCAGGAAACCACAGAGCCATAATAATAGCTGAAGCGGTAAAGTTAGCGGCAATACAGACTGCCCAGTTAATCCAATACAACCACCCTACCGTAAATCCCACACCCGGAGAAATAAATTTCAATGCGTAGCTTTGGAATGACCCTGATACCGGCATTGCCACTGCCAGCTCGCCTAAGCATAGTAAAGCTAAATACATGACCATACCGCCGAACAGAAAAGCCAACACAGCACCAACTGGTCCAGCTTCACTTACCACTTGCCCAGCACCCAAAAACAACCCCGTACCAATAGTACCACCAATTGAAATCATCATCATATGCCGCGATTTCAAACCACGATTAAGACCCTTTTTCTCCGGTACCAATTCTTCCATATTTACTGTCGGTTTCGTCGGATTTGTCAGTGTTGTCACAATAATCCCTCCGTACTCTTTTTTCCTTTTATTTGGCTATCTTTTTAATTATCACAATCTCACACAACACTTGCTTAGTCATATTTTTTCATCTGCAATTTTTACTAGTTGAGCCATCAGCGCTTCCGAACGAGCTATAACTCTCTCAATCTTGCCTGTCATGTCGACAACAAAATCAATGTCTTTAATTGAACCCAGATTAATTCGTACATTATAGATCGCTGACCACATGGCAGCCTGTGCCATTCTTCCAGCTACCGCTGCATCACTGGCCGCATTAGCGTTGCCGATAGAAAGAATTTTCCCCGATAATTCCAATACTTCCAGACAAACTCTGGCAACCTGAAAAGGTAGATTGGATGCAACTTTGAGTGCTTCTTGAATGGTTTCGCTGCGGACGTTTTTTTCTTCTTCAGTGCTCTTGGCCATCTTATAGGCCTTCATCACCTTATTAAAGGCCTCTGTATCTTCATCAATGTATTTTCCCAAAACCGCCAAACACACTTCTAAGTCCAAAGCTAGCTTCCTGCTTTCTTCATGCACAGATTCATATTTTGCACTACTTATTGTCAGGTTTCCTACCATAATCCCCAGCGCTGCTCCGATGGCACCCACTAAGGCGGCTGCACTGCCACCTCCTGGTGCCGGAGAGTCTGATTTTAGTTCTGCTAAAAATCCCGCGATGCTTTTGTCAGTTAGCATATTATTAATTCCTCCTAACTTTTTAATAATCCGTCAGTTATATATTTTCTTCCATAATCTGTTTACGATTGAACCCTTCTAGACGTAAGTAATAGTCCGCTGCATCAATCATTGCCTGCATTGGTACCAACCCTACAATTTCACTGCCGATAATATTCACACCATAACGAGCTGCTTCATTTTTTACGGTTTCAAAAACTCGGTGGAGCGGCGTGCCTTCATAATTAATCATGTTAATGGTTACCTGTGCTACTTTGCGCTCTTCAATCATAATGCCCATAGCTCGGCAGTATTTGAAACCGCCTTTGGCCTCACGGATGGCATTGGCAATTTTCTTAGCTATTGCAACATCGCTGGTACTTAAATTAATGTTATAAGCAATTAAGCACTGTCTGGCTCCCACTACCGTGGCACCAGCTCTCGGATGCATTTTTGCCGGACCATAATCCGGCTTTCTTTCAGGCTCACTAATTGTTATCTTTAAACCTTCATACTGCCCTTTACGAACGTCCGGCAAATTCTTACGCTCGGACTTTTTAGCAGCGGCTTCATACATATATACCGGGATGTCTAGTTTTTCAGCAATTTCTTTGCCTAATTCATTGGCAAGTTCCACACACTCTTCAAGGCTGACTCCCCGCACAGGAATAAACGGGATCACATCAGTGGCCCCCATACGTGGATGCTCACCATGATGTTGTTCCATGTCAATCAATTCTGCAGCCTTCGCACAAGAGGCAAAGGCTGCCTGTTTAGCCGCTGTCGGCTCACCGACAAATGTTACCACTGATCGGTTGTGACTGGCATCCGATTGTACATCTAACAGTTTGACCCCTTCTACTTTTTTCACTTCATTCACGATGGCCTCTATCACTTCAGAACGACGTCCTTCACTAAAGTTAGGTACACATTCTACTAGTTTGCTCATTATCTATTACCTCCAAATTTCCCATTATCGTTTATCCGATGACTAACCCGCTCTAAGACTACCATCTTCCCCAAGTGGGAGTTAAGAGCGGCTATGTCCCTGTATAAGTGCGACTAAATTCAGGTAGAGTTAAAACTCCATCTAAGTCAAGTCTGCTTTATCTACAACCACTTGCCCTTTTTTAATAACTTTATCCACTATATCCATCCCAACATGATAGCTCAGAAATAAATGAGATGGGTATTTCAGCATAATGATATCAGCCTGCTTGCCCCGTTCTAAACTGCCAATACGATCTGCCCGTCCGACAGCAGCAGCCCCATTCAGCGTCAACGCCGTCAAAATTTCTGCAGGCGATAGTCTAAGCTGAATTGCCGCCAATGCGATCAGCATAGGAATTGAATGGCTAAAACAGCTTCCTGGATTATAGTCAGTTGCTAGTGCTACTGCTCCGCCACTGTCAATTATCGTTCTAGCTCTGGCGTATTGTTCCCTTAGACAAAATGCCGTTATTGGTAATACTGTCGCCACTACACCTCGCGCCGCCATGTCAGCAATTCCCTTATCCGATGCCTGCAGCAAATGATCTGCAGAAACAGCTGCAAGCTCAGCTGCAAGTTCAGCACCGCCAAAGGACACAATCTCATCGGCATGAATTTTACTTTTCAGCCCTAGGGCACCTGCGGCCTGCAGGATTTTCCGCGTCTGCTCTACCGAGAATACGCCCTTCTCGCAAAACACATCACAAAACTCTGCGATTCCTTGCCCTACCACTGCAGGCAGAACTTTTTCTACAATGAATGCGACATAATCATCTTCACGGCCACGATACTCAGGTGGCACAGCGTGTGCCCCCATAAAAGTTGGCACAACATCAACAGCATGATTATTGTTTAATTCTCCCATAGCCTTTATTTGTCGTAGTTCAGTATCTAAATCTAGGCCATAGCCACTCTTGCCTTCTACAGTAGTAACTCCCATGGCTAGCATAGCATCTAGCCTTTTTGATGCAGTCTGCACCATTGCATCATACTCCATGGATTGCGTAGCTTCGACGGTATTTAAAATACCACCACCACGTTCTAAGATTTCCAAATAAGGTGTACCGCTAAGCCGCCAAAAAAACTCTTCTGGACGATAACCACCAAACACAAAATGTGTGTGGGAATCTACAAAACCAGGGATTACGCTACAGCCTGAGGCATCAATAATTTCCAAATTTTTCTCATTACCTACTGGTAAATCAGCAGTTGCACCCACCCACTCAATAATACCATTTTTTACCATTATTGCACCATCTGTGATTTTCTTTAGATGATTCATATCTGCACCTTTTTTTGCTACTGTTCCAGTATTGGTAACAATTTCGGCTGCATGCTTGATTAGCAACGATCTATTGCCGCTTCTATTGTGCAAAACATCTCCCCCTTTAGCACTTTTGTTCCTGTAAATGCTATTTAAAAACCGTCGATACAACTTTATCTATCAGTTCGTCCGCTGGTATATAAGGAATGGTCACATGTGCCTTACCTGCATAATCGCGGTTAAATTCTATAATAGTTTCAATTGAATGTTCATTTCTTGCCCATGACCGACGGGCTACACCTCCAATGACATCCCACAGCATGGCCGAATGCAAAATCTCATCCACTCGCTCACTGCCATCCAAAACCATGCCAAAACCGCCATTGATCGATTTACCGATACCCACACCTCCACCGTTATGCAATGCTACTAGGCTCATCCCCCTGGCAGCATTTCCGGCAAAACATTGTACTGCCATATCTGCCATCACATTGCTACCATCTTTGATATTCGACGTTTCGCGAAAGGGTGAATCGGTACCGCTGACATCGTGGTGGTCACGCCCCAACATGACTGGGCCAATCTCACCTTTACGCACCATTTCATTAAACCGCAAAGCAATATCCTTACGTCCCTCTGCATCCTGGTATAAAATGCGTGCCTGGGTTCCTACAACCAGTTGATTCTTCTCAGCATCGCGGATCCAAATATAATTATCCCGATCTTGGCCACGCCGTTCAGGATTAATGCATTGCATTGCCGCTTGGTCAGTCTTTTGTAAATCATCTGGTTTACCGCTCAAGCAAACCCAACGGAACGGTCCATACCCGTAATCAAACAATTGCGGTCCCATAATGTCTTCCACATAAGAAGGAAAAATAAAACCATCTTTTTCGTCACGCCCGTTTTTAGCAATTTCTTTAACTCCAGCATCATAGATTGCCTTCATAAATGCATTGCCGTAATCAAAAAAATACGTACCTCTTTCTACCAGCTCTTTTATCAGTAGAAAATGGCGCTGTAGACTTTTATTGACCAATTCATGAAATTTGCTGCGATTATCACTCAAGAGTGCGGTTCGCTCCTCAAAGTTCAGCCCTTGTGGACAATAACCTCCGTCATAGGCCACATGGCAGGAAGTCTGATCAGATAGTAGGTCAATATGCTTGTGATTGACTACTGCATATTCCAATAAATCCACAATGTTGCCATGATAAGCTATGGATAACGCCTTGCCCGCAGCCTGATATTCCTCCGCTATCTTAAATATTTCCTCAAGATCATCGCTGCATTTACCAACCCACCCCTGTTCTAGCCGTGTCTGAATGCGCGAGTCGTCTACCTCAGCAATAATGCCTACTGCACCAGCGATTTCTATCGCCTTTGGTTGTGCGCCACTCATACCGCCCAATCCGGAGGAAACAAACAACTTCCCATGCAAATCATCGTGAGGTGCAACGCCCAATTTAATCCTGCCTGCAGTCAATAAGGTGTTAAAGGTTCCATGTACAATTCCCTGGGGACCAATGTACATCCAGCCACCTGCCGTCATCTGCCCATAGTTGGCAACCCCCATCTGCTCGGCTACTTCCCAATCATCCTGATTATCAAACATCCCCACCATCAAGGCATTGGTGATAATTACCCTAGGCGCTTCAGGTTTTGAAGGGAATAATCCAAGGGGATGGCCCGACTCTACGACTAAGGTTTGATCTTGAGTCATAACTTCCAGATATTTTTTAATCAGCTGATACTGCATCCAATTTTGGCATACACTGCCAGTTTCCCCATAGGTGACCATTTCATAAGGATACAGTGCGACATCATGATTCAGATTATTATCAATCATAACCTGAAAGGCCTTGCCTTCAATACAGTTACCTTTATATTCATCCAGCGGTTTGCCGTAAATTTTTTCTGTTGGCATATACCGATAAGCGTAAATTCGTCCATAGGTTTTTAATTCTTCCATAAATTCGCCAGCCACTTGACTATGAAGTTCTTCTGGAATGTATCGCAGAGCATTTTTCAGTGCCACCTTACTTTGTTCAATAGTCAACCGAAAACCTCTATCTGGTGCACGGCGTACTCCTTTTTTAAATACGGGTGGCTCTGGTAATACACTGTCCAACTTAATCGTCATGGCACAATTTATCCCTTTGTTATCAATCATCATCGTTATATCTCCTTCTGCAAAGAATTAGATTCAATAAAACAATCTACTAAATTCGCAAGCTAAGTTTTCATATTTTTCCAATATTTATTTATATTCTGATTATATTACAGATACTGTCAAAACATCGTCAAAAACCATTCTCTAACTATCAGACGAATGTCCGGCATCGTCTAAATGACACACCAGACACTTCATTCTCATCTGGCCAGCCCTTTCAGACGACAGAGGGTATCAACTACGGCAAAAATGATTACTTTTGCCAAGCTGGCGGTTGCCCGATCATGATCAAACCGGGGTGACACTTCGGCAATATCAAATCCAACCACTTTCTGTGTGCGCAGTACATGTTTTAAATATTTCAGCACTATTTCCGGATGTAGCCCCAAGGGCTGTGGCGCACTGACACCTGGAGCAAAAGAAGAAGCAAATACATCTGCGCAAATGGTTACGTAAAGATTAGGTACCGACTGCATGAATGAATCGAGTTTTTCCATGATATATTCGTCATTTTGCATAGAAATATCACCCGCTAATAAATAATCCGCTCCTAATTGCTGGGACGTTTTAAACAATTCAAGTGTATTGCTGCTGCGTTGGATGCCCAAGCAAAAATAATGGAACACTTCTTCCCGCTGGCAAGTATCATCGGAGATCTGCCGGAACATCGTCCCAGAATTCCCTTCACCTGCAAATGGCCGGAGGTCAAAGTGCGCATCAAAATTTAAAATGCCCAAGTCGCATTTGCCATCCTTTTGCCGCAAGAAATCTGCTTGTCCCCGAAAATGTCCCAAAGTAGTTTCATGCCCGCCACCCATAACAAGAGGAAACAATCCGGCCTGCCGGAGACAAAAAACTGCTTGTTCCAGCGCTGTCTGACTTTTCATTAGCTCCCCATCTGTGCAGATAATATTTCCGGCATCAAACAAGTGCACCTCCGAAGAAAAAGAGCAAGGTAAGTTAGCAAGTTCGCGTCGTATTCCCTCCGGTCCTGAAGAAGCGCCCTGGCGTCCTTTATTCCGCCGGATGCCCTCATCACAGCAAAATCCCAGCAAAGCAAAGCCCATTCTACCAGTGAATTTAGATAATGTCTGCCGTAAATCCAAAGGTTTTATCCATTGGTGCCACCGGAAAGCATCAAAATTTTCACTACTATCAACTCGCCCCTGCCATATATCAAAATCCGTTACCTCATATCTATCCTGAAACATATTTATCCTCCTGCTCAGTCTTTGATTGCCTCTTATATAGCAACTTACCTTATCTTCACTTGATCATACAACTTACATTTGATTAAAATAATCCAGTAATTTTACCATCATTATCAATATCCATTACTTCTGCTGCTGGTTTCTTGGGAAGTCCCGGCATAGTCATGATATCTCCAGTAATAACCACTAGAAACCCTGCGCCAGCAGCTATACGTATTTCTCTGACCATCATTGTAAATGCCTCTGGGCGGCCAAACCTTGTTGCATCATCAGATAGAGAATATTGTGTCTTAGCAATGCAAACTGGTGTTTTATCTAGGCCTATCGCCGTTAACTCCTGAATGGTCTTTTCGGCTGCCTTGCTATAATTGACAGCATTAGCACCATAAATTTCTTTGGCAATCACACTAATTTTTGTCTTAACAGGTAACGTTTCATCATACAGAAACTTAGCAGATTTAGTTTCCTTAAACATGTCAAGAAGTTGCTCGGCCAACTCTGTACCTCCGGCACCTCCCTCGGCCCATACTTTTGAAATCGTCACCGTAACCCCAAGTGTCTTACACTGCTCCCTGACAAACGCCAGTTCTTCTTCTGTATCAGTCGGGAAAGCATTAATGGCAACGACTGTAGGTAAATTAAACTTATGCATATTTTCAATATGTTTTTTAAGATTTTCCATTCCTCGCCCTAATGCCTGCGGATTTACTTTTGTCAGCTCAGTTTTGGCAACTCCTCCGTGTGCCTTAAGTGCCCTTACCGTGGCAACAAGCACCACCGCATCCGGCATAAATCCGGCAAAGCGGCATTTAATATCAATAAACTTCTCCGCCCCTAGGTCCGCACCAAAACCAGCTTCAGTAATCAACACATCTGATAATTTTAACGCAAACTTTGATGCCATCACACTATTGCATCCATGAGCGATATTTGCAAATGGTCCTCCATGCACAAAAGCTGGCGTTTTTTCTAGTGTTTGTACCAAATTAGGTTTAATGGCATCTTTGAATAGGAGCGTTAATGCACCGCTAACTTTTAAATCATCTGCCCTAATTGGCTGATTGTCATAGGTATAGCCCACAATGATCTTGCCAATTCGTTGTTTCATATCATCAAGATCTTTCGCCAAACACAAAATAGCCATTAGTTCTGACGCAACGGTGATGTCAAAACCACTTTCTCGTGGTACTCCATTGGTCTTTCCGCCAAGCCCGAGTACAATATGACGTAGTGTCCGGTCATTAAGGTCGATTACCCTCCTCCAAGTCACGCGACGCGGATCAATCCCAAGCACATTACCTTGCTGAATATGGTTATCAATGATCGCTGACAGTAAGTTATGCGCCGTAGTCACAGCATGAATATCGCCGGTAAAATGCAAATTAATATCTTCCATAGGCACAATCTGCGCATATCCACCACCGGCGGCACCACCCTTCATGCCAAAACAAGGCCCCAAAGACGGTTCGCGCAAGGCAATCATTGCTTTCTTCCCTAATCTCCGAAAAGCATCACCTAATCCAACAGTTGTGGTCGTTTTCCCCTCACCAGCCGCCGTCGGATTGATAGCACTAACCAGCACCAATTTACCGTTAGGATTCTGTTTAATTTTCTCCCATACCGCTAGCGATATTTTAGCCTTGTATTTCCCATACTGTTCGATATCATCTTCACTTAAACCAAGATCAGCCGCGATTTGGATAATTGGCTGCATTTTTGCTTCCTGGGCAATTTCCACATCACTTTTCATTACAATCACCTCATTAAAATATTCTACGTTCTTACATAATGGGGCATTTCAACTGGGATTACCATGGATAGTTCTATCAAACCGGCATACTCCCCATCCTGATACCATGGTGTTTGATAAACCAGCTTCTTTACACCTTTTTTCTCAATTGTATAGCTATTGGCAGTTTTAGTTTCAATAATCTCGGTGATCTTTTTGCAGGCACAGTCAGAATGAATATCTTTCACATTTTTTCCAATTAAAGTTCTTCCACCATATTTCTCAAAAATTTCCACCGACCTATCATTCATTTCAATGATGTTGCCGATTTTATCCGTAACGGTAACTGCAAAAGGCAATTCCTTTACCCATCTGCTAGACATATACTTGATCCTCCTTACTTTTAAAATGAGTTGTTTACTTATCTGAATTTTACAAAAAGAACTGTCTAAATATCGTCAAATACTAGGCAATGATTATTCTATCTAGTGTACAAGATAAAACAGGGCAAGCTCTTAATACCAAAAATAGACAATAAGACTGTTGCAAAATTATCTTTCATTTTGCAACAGTCTTATTGTCTATTCCGTAGTTTAGCGAACCTATCTGACAACTTTTACGGCTCTTAAGATTCCAACAATTTAATATCTCATAAAGCCGCCAATTGATAGCTTACGCCTTACCCTTTACTGCATATTCGCCTATCATTTCTTCCAGAGATCTAAGTTCAGCCGCCCTGCCCATTTTATCGAACACTTTTCGTGCCCGCTTATAATATTCCATCGCGGGCAAAGTCAAATAACCCTCAAATACTTCAGCGACTTCTTTTTCCTGCTCCATCAGCAGTTTTATTTCTGCTTCAGTACGAAAAATCAGCCCACTTTGATATTGATCATTATATCTTTTTAAAAAATCCTTTGCCTGCTCTAAATATCGCTTTGCTTCATAAGGGCGGTGTTGTCTGACCGCAATCAATGCCAATACACAATTGAGGGTGCAATATCCGCGCAGACACCAATAACCCTTTTGGTCGCCAAACCCTTCTGCTACCGACAAGGCATCTGTAAGATATGCACTAGCCTTCACATAATCATTGAGCTGAAAAGCGGTATAACCGGCATTAATATAAAATAAAGCAACGCCTTCGCTGATATTTTTACGTCCTGCTATTCTGGTAGCCTGCTCATAGTGATACAGAGCCGCTTTATAATCAAAACTGTCCCGCCGCAAATCGCCAATGTAATTGTTAGCTGCTGCAATGGTAAAAACATAAAAACTATTGCGGACAGCCAGTCTTTTAAACAAAGTCAGCGATTCGCGGTAATAATTTTCAGCTTGTTGATACTGCCCCTTGAGTGCACAGGCAATCCCCAAAAATCTTAATGCTGTGGCTTTTTTCTCCGAAAGCTCATCATGTCCAGTCAAATGCAATAGCTTTAAGGCAAATTCCCGTATCAAGTGCGCTTTACGAGTCTGAATTCCGCAATAAATAATTTGTTGATACCCTTTTATCTGATATTCCCTGAGGTTTTTCTTTGAAGCCAACCGCAGCATCTGGTGCATTAATCTCAAACCCACCAGGTGTTCTCCCCGCCAAATATGATAGCGACCAGCCATTTCCCAATAAGCAACTTTATAAGCATCCAATCGCTCATCGGTTGTTGTTCTCGTCAATAATAACTCCAGTAAGTCCTTTATTTTCTCCAGATAAGTAGTAATCTGGCTCCTACTTTCCCTAAAGTCAAGATATCCCGTTGGATAGTAGCGATTCAATTCCGGAAACATCTCATATTGCGGGCAAAAATATTTTTCAGCCATTTTAATAGTATAATCCAGCATTTTTATCTTTTCATCGGCATTTGTGTAATGATATAAAATATGTTCATAGATGTCTTTGCTTTGCATGCCACACTGCAACTGCTGTTCTAAATACAGTGCTGTTCGCTTATGTAATATCCGTTGCCTGATCGCTGACATTTGACTGTACACATAATCACGGATCTGCAAATTGTAAAACTTATAAACAGAATCACCTGTGTCTGAATCAAGTTCTTCCATTAGCAACTGTTTCTGCTGTAGTTCTTCTAGCGCTTCAACTAGCTCAAATTCATTTATTGTTGAAACAGCCAGCAGTACCTCATAATTGGTATTATTAAAAAATACTGAAGCAATTTCGAGAATCTTCCTACCATTCTCAGAAACATTGGCTGTACGCTCTTTTAATACGCTATTCAGCCTGATTGAACCGTGGCTGATATCTTTACCAGCTGCAATCAAATTCAGGCATTCAATCAAAAATAAAGCATTTCCTCCCGTATAATCGTATAATCTAGACTGCATTTCTTTGCTAATTCCAGGTAAGCGCAAAGCTGACAGTTGCACCACGTCTTGTGCACTGAACCGTCCAATTCCTAAGTATTCCAGCATACTACTGCGTTCAAAGTCTTCCATTGTTTTGTCAATTTGCTGCAAATATTCCGTATGGCAAGTTGCTATGCAGATAATATTCGTTCCATGTACACGCAATAACTGCCACAACAATAACCACCCTTGTTTGTCCATCCAATGAATATCTTCAATTAATAGAATAGTCTTCTTCAGATTAGCGACTTTTCCCAGAACCTCGCACATGATCTCTTCAACCATCGTTGTGCTGAATTTATAGGCATCTACCGACATTTCTGTCTGTAAAAGTTTTTCGCTAATTTTCGCCGTTGGAAAGACATAAGCAATAACCTGCTGCCAAAGCGGCGGCAACTGAATATCGGCTTGCGCTAAAACGGTCATTACCTGTAAAAAAATAGTATTCCATGCTTTATATACATATTCAAATTCAGCCTGATAACATTGGGTGCGAAAAACATTACTATTTTCTGTGGAAATAGTTGAGAAAAGCTGTTCAACAATTGCCGATTTACCAACACCTTGATCTCCCTGCAGGAGTATCAGTTGTCTGCTATGATCCTTTTGATAAAATTCAGTTAACCATAAACGCAATTGCTGTAGTTCTTTTTCTCTTCCGAAGAATCGTTGGTTGCCGAATATCTTGTCCTCAATTATTTTGTTGTTCTTCCGGTCTTTGATCCGTTTATAAATTTCCTGTGTCTTCGCGCTAGGTATCAGACCTAGATCCTGTGCCATCTTCCGTTCAAGTTCTCTATAAATTTCCATTACTTTATAAGAGTCTTCTTTTTCATAGATTTTCATCAGCACCCGATAAGCACTTTCATTATATTCATCCAGAGCAATCAAGTGCTTTAGGTATCGCTTTGCAGCTGTATAGTCTTTGTGGTTCATTAGCTTTATGATAAATTTAGTCAAACAGGTTATACTATCTTTCCTAAACTGTTCACTTTTTTCGGTAACCCACTCATCAAAACTAGTTGCGTCCTTATAATAAAAGCCTTCTAGAAATTCGCCCGTATTTCTTTCTAAAAATTTTGCAACATCGGATACCGTTAATAACTCCAATTCTGTCGGTACCACTAACTTGGGATTTAATGCAATCTTCGAGCGCGATGAAGTGATCAGCAAATCCACCGAAAACATCTTTTTTAGCAAATATACCGTATTTCGCAGATTTCTCTTAGCTGCATTATCTCCCATGTCCCCCCAAAAGAGTGCTGCCAAACTCTCACGTGTAGCTTCACCGGTAACCAAGAGATAGTATAGTAAGGCTTCCATTTTAGCAAACGGAAACACCACCTTTTGGTCATTCCAATAAACTGCCGGCTTCCCAAATAATATCGTCCGTAATTTAGTCAAACCCTCATCCCCTCTGGAAAAACTTGTTAGATCCCAGCTATATTATACTGAATCATTTTATGATTGCATACTATTTCCTGCAAAGCATTTATTAATTTACATTTCTAACAAAATCAAGGATTCTACAATAAAAATCTCCTACAAGAATTCTTATTGAACTCTGCAGGAGATGGATGTTTCGTAATGATCTGTATTCTTCTAATCGAGATTATTTTATATGCTTTCTTTGATTTGTTTGCTTCTTAACTGCCCACAAGCTGCATCAATATCAGTTCCGTGTTCCAGCCTTTTACTACAATGGATACCGTGTTTCTTCAATATATCATAAAACGTCCGCATGGATTCTTGCTCGCTTCGTTGGTATTGACTATGTTCATCCACTGGATTATAGGGAATTAAGTTCACATTTACGAGATCTTTTTTATCGCCAATTAATTGAGCAAGCTCAAGAGCATGTTCCCTACGGTCATTTATATCCTTTAGAAGTATATATTCTAGAGTAATTCTCCGATTAGTTTTTTCCAAATAGTAATCAACAGCCTCCATTACTTTTTCTATTGGAAAGACACGGTTAATTTTCATGATACGAGTTCGAAGCTCGTTCGTTGGCGCATGTAACGAGATGGCTAGGTTTACTTGTAAATTTGCATCGGTGAATTCAACAATTTTATCTGCAAGGCCGCTAGTCGATACGGTGATACGTCTTGCAGCAATAGCTAGTCCTTTGTGTTCCTTAATAATCTCTAAGAAATCTACAAGGTTTCTAAAGTTATCAAAAGGCTCGCCAATTCCCATAACCACAACATGGCTCACGCTTTCCTTGTGCTTCCCCTGATCTAAATACTGCTGGACCTTCATAATTTGTTCCACAATTTCACTACATAGTACATCACGTTCTTTGGTTAACAACCCACTTGCACAGAAACTACAACCAATATTACAGCCTACTTGGGTTGTGACACAAGCAGACAAACCAAATTTATGTCTCATCAATACCGTTTCAATCAGGTTGCCATCCTGCAGTTGGAACAAAAATTTGATCGTCCCATCCACTGATTCTTGCCTGCTGTGTTCCTTTAATGTTTCAATAACAAAATGATCTTCCAATAATTGAACACACTCTTTATTAACATCCAGCATTTCGGAGAAGCTCGTAACTCGGTTCCTATAAAGCCGATTCCAAACTTGCACTGCTCGAGATTTCTTATGCCCATATTCCAGGAGCCATGCTGTCAAATGATTAAATGTCAATCCATAAATGGATTCTTTCTTCATTCCCTATCCTCTTTTCAAAACTTAAAATTCAGTCCACTCTACTTAACGCAGTTCAGGTTAACAATCTGTTTATTATTATCCCAAATTTTTTTACTTAAAACAAGGGGGGCTCTGCAAACAGTTACTTTCATAATTAGATCAGGAATTGAATGAATATCTACATTTGTTGATCCAATCCTTAACAGCTTTTGCCGCCCCATCAAATCCAGAGAATAAGGTTGAGGCTGAAACTCCATATAGTTCGCACAAGTCAAGAACTTTTCCAGCATATTTCGTCGGTAATGTTATTTTCCATAAAGGTGTATTCGGCGAAGATGCAAACTCATCTTCCAAAGGTTTCTCTGGAAAGGGTTGTTCTCTACCGATTGGCTGCTTTAACACCGTAAACAAACCCGATTGAGCTGCAAGATTACTACTTGTAGACCCTGGAACTTTTATTATATTTATATTTTTGTATGAACGAATTTCCTCTACATTCAAGGCCCATACTGCAATTTTAGCAGTATTATCCCCAATATCTCGTTTCGCTAAAGCGGTGGATGCAGCAAAATATGCTGCAACATAAGAGCGTTTCGACCAATCGAGAAGGTGAGTAGGCACACCATGGTGCTGAGCTAAGGCCATTAGTTCTATTAATTTTTCATTCGGCCATTCATCAGATGGATTGATATGAGATTTATCTGCTAGATGCACTTGCGGGTCCAGATTTTCACGAAGTTCAATCGAGTCATTAACAATTTTAAGGCCGAGCAAATCACATTGATTTACAAATTGTGCAAGAATTGCCCGTTCAGAGAAAATCTGTTCATCTGCTGTTACTTCTTTTTGTCTAGATATTATCCTAGATGGACTATTTTTACGCAGTATTGAAGGTATTAGCTGCCAGTTGGCATCTCTTTGCCCTCGATAAATAAATTGGCTCGGCTTATCTGCTAGATTATTCTGAGGCGATAGTATATTCCAAAATTCATCCACAGTATTTGGTTCTATAAGATTAAATTTGTTATACATGAACTCCTCCTATAGTGGAACTAAACCGGCGGATAAGTGGAACTAAGATTCAGGTAGAGTCTTAAATCCATCTGAATCTTAGTTCCACTTATCTTTATTCCTATTTATAAATACTATTTTTTGCAGCATTAAGAAAAAATATGATTATTTCATATCCAGGATTACTCTAAGTCTCGTTATGGGTTAAGATTGATCAGTGATGCTCAGGATGTCCAGGGCGAGGCCCATGTCCCCCATGCCATCCAGAGCGCCAAAAACCACCGTCAATGATATAAACAATATGGCCATCACTATATTTTCTATAGTCTTCATCTTGACGAAGAGTAAATCTATTCCTAGTAGGATGCCATCCATCCTTGCCAATAAAAATTTCTTCAGAATTAATAGACTCTCCATCCAAAGAGAGGTCAAACTTCACATAACTTCCGTAAGAAAGTTGAAAATCAATTCCTTTTTCCTCTTCCGAAGTTATGAAATTATAGGTTATCTTATTTTGACTTCTGCTAACATCAGAAGATTTCTGTTCATTGTCCCCCTTATACCTAATATCCTCAAATCTGCCGTCTGTACGAATTGTTCCACTAAAAATATGAGTCACTCCAGTAGATGTAATACGCAAATGCATTCCTTCTTTATCCTGCCATAAAAAATATCCCATGCTTTTACCGGGCTCAAAAGCGATGGGTCTTTCTTCGAAATTAGACAAGTACGACGCAAAAGTATAACTGTTAAAACAAAGTGTAATTAATAAGGTAAGAAATAACAGCCTCCATCTTTTCATAGCCACCCTCCTAATAATCTACGATTTATTTAACAAGTTCAAGAAAGCTTTATCTTTATACTCCAGTATTCTCCGAAATTCTTTGATCCCCTTCTAACCTTCAACCTAACCAATCATCTATTCTTCCTGTTAATCATGAAAAGCCCTGAGTCTGATTGCATCAGTCTCAGAGCTTTTATACTTAGCAATTTCAAGCAAGTATTAATAAAGTTGCATTAAGGCTTTTTCTTCACATAGGATACCAGCGGTGTGAAATTATACGCAATATGAGCTACACCTGCGATAATAAAGATGTACCCCATCCATTCATGAGCTTTCTTGGGATAGAAAGGCATATGGCGAGATGCATTTACATTATTGGAAGCAACAGTATTGCTTTGAATTGTAGCACTCTTCATGTCCGGGCGCTTACCCGTACCTCCCATAGCCATTTGCACGCCTGTAACAGACACGATGACGAATGCTAAGGCTAGGATAATGGATGTAATTTTTCTCATATGATACTCCTCCATTGTTGAACTTTTATAGTAGGATATTATACATTATCAATGTCTGCATAATATAATCCGATCCTCTAGTTATTATTCTCTGTAAGCTATATTATAGGATAAAAATATGGCAAATGTATGACAAACATATTTCTATTCTAAATCCGTTATATTCTCACGTCTCGAGTCCTTATATCAATGGATAATATTGCATTCACTGTTAAGGTCTTATATAGAGTATAATTTAAGTAACTGCCTAAAATCTATAAAATTAGCAAGGATGAATACATGAAAAAACAAGTAATAAAGCCTCTTCTTTTTATAGTTCTATTACTATTATTACTTAGTCTAACATCAACAATAGTTAGTGCTGCTTACAATACCCAAAGCACTGGTAAGTTATCGGAATATCTGACGAATCAATCTCAACAATCTCAGAAGCATCCCCTTCAAGGAAAGGTAATCGTCGTTGATCCCGGTCACGGTGGTAGTGACGCTGGTGCCATCGGACCTAATCATGTTGCAGAAAAAAATGTTACACTGGCTATCGGCAATGATCTTCAAAAGTTGCTCTCTGACGGAGGGGCAACAGTCATTATGACTCGGACCTCTGACCAAGACGTTGCAACTGAAGCAGTTTCGGATATTGAAGAGTTGCAGGCACGTGTGGATATTGCAAATCAGGGAAATGCAGACTTATTTATTAGTATTCATACCGATGCATTTGCTGAACATGGAACTGGTACAACAACTTATTTTTATCCAGGTAGCAACGATGATCTAGCTCGTGTTGTACAAGATAGTATGGTCAGCCAATTGAATTTGTATGATAGAGGCTCACAACCCAGCGATTACTATGTTCTCAAACACACAAATATGCCAGCCATATTGACGGAGGCAGCATTCATTTCCAATCCAAATGAAGAAAGGTTACTTATCAGTCGCGATTTTAATAAAAAAGTTGCCTTCGGAATTTACAATGGGATTAAAAATTATTTCCTTTTACAATAATATTTTACGTTACTAATAAGAGTTATCTATCTAACATAAAAAAAGGTACAAAGCCTTCCTACTACTTAGGTAGTCAGGCTGTACCTTTTTTTTATGTAATTGGCTACTCATAATCTATATATATGCAATGGCCTGCGCCATGATTCATAGGACAATTGTATCATCGGATAAATTGTATGCTAAACGTTGTACCTTGTCTACCAGTCTCAACGTTAATCTTAGCCCCATGCCTATCTACAATACGGTAACAAACCGAAAGTCCTAATCCGGTTCCCCCTTCTTTCGTAGTCATAAATGGAGTACCCAGTTTTTCCATTACTTCATCTGATATCCCTTTTCCTGCATCCTGTACTTCTAACACAATAGTGCCATTCTGCATATAGGTTCGGATTGTAAGCTTACCTTTGATTTCCATGGCTTCAATGCCATTGCGTACAAGGTTCAAAATAAGCTGCCGTATTTCCTTTTCATCAAAATCATTATCTATTATATTCCCACATTCCGCATTGATTTCATGCCCTCGGTAAAAGGCATCTGCCTGGAGCAGCGGGAGCAAGGCTAATATAGTCTTGTTTAAATTACCACGCTTGATTTCCACTGCTTTATTTTTGGCAAGAGATAAAAATTCAGTAATGATTGCATTCGCTCTATCTAATTCATCGATCATTGTGACTATCTGTGTGTACTGATTAACAAATTCGGCCTTTTTCTGGAACATCTGCAGGTATCCCCGCACAGTAGTCATAGGGTTACGTACTTCATGACCAATTACAGCGGCCATTTCCCCAACGATGTTGAGACGTTCTAGGTGGGCCATTTTTCTCTCAAGCTGCAATTTTTCAGTAATGTCGCGTGCAATGCATAAAATAGTTTCAACTTGATCATCTTGACTAAATTCAGGTAGAAACCGAATGGAGTAATAGCGTTGCTTGTCCCATCCCCCATCCCAGGGTTCAATTTCTATTGCACCACCTGTTCTAAACACCTCGTCGAAATTTTTCACCCACAGAGAATATAGTTCTTTTGGCATCCCAGCTTCAGCCCAGGTTCTGTCAATAATCTGATCAACAGATATGCTTGTGAGCGATGTGAATGCTGGATTCACATATATGAAACGATAATTACGGTCAAACTGACAAATAATATCAGGAGTGTTCTCAACTAATTTCCGATATTGCTGTTCACTCTTTTGTAGCTCATGGGTTCGCTGGTTCACCTCATTCTCTAGCCCACAGTTTAGTTGTTGAAGAGCTGCCTGCACCTTCTGCCGCACTATGATTTCCTCTTCTAGCTTCACATTGACGTTTTGCATTTCTAGAACTTTATCTTCTAGTTTTGCTTCATTTTCTTTGAGTGTACCGACAGTCTTTTCAATTTTAGAACCCATCTTGAGAAAAGATTGACAAAGGTTATCTAGTTCTTTCGGTATTTTCTCACTCTTGTCCCGCCCAAACATTTCATAATTTTCGGCTGCAATCAGATTAGACTGGTTACTCAACCAATCAATCGTTTTTTTTATTTGGTTAGTAAACCGCGTAGCCAAAGGTAACAGCAGAAGTACTAAAATAACGGTTCCACCAGCCATCTTGCCTAACTGAGCATAAATAGACGCCAGAATTTCATCCTCATTAATACTACCGATTAGCGTCCAACCACGCTCAGGTATATATTGATAAGATCCTAAGACCTTTTTCCCCAAAGAATCATGCCAAATCACATTGCCATTTTCACCGCTCTGTATTTTCGATAGAATTTCAGCAGAAAATTTAGCTTTCTTTCTGGGAATTGTCTCCAATTCTTTCTCGACCAGTCCATTGCTATATCTTGGTTCAGCAATCATCAGCCCATTTCCATTTACAAGAAGTATTTCTCCTGTCTCTCCGATCCAATTCTCTCGCAACAGTGACTCAATCGTTGTTGTCCTTACAGATCCAAGTATTATCCCCTGAAAGATCCCATTCTTATCATAAATTGGTGAGGAAAAATTGATAATGGATAAACCACTATTTCGGCCTATTACAACATCAGAAATATAGTCTTTTCCTTCCATCGCTATTTGAAAATAGGGTTGGCCAATGGCTGACGAGAATTGAATTGCGCCAAGGGTGGATATTTTGAAAACCCCATCTCGATTAATGTATGATAATGAATCAAAATCTTTTTTATTTTCCTGCATTAAGTCAAGCGCAATCTCCATCTGCTGTTCATCTAATATGCGGAACGTATCCAACCGGCTCAGCGTACGAACATCTTTAGCTCTTTCTTCTACCCAGTAATCGATCAACCGTTTTTGAAAGTCTACTCGTTGGCTGATTAGTTCCATTCTTTCCTTTTTCACTTGATTAAATTGGCTAATAGTATAAATCATCATGATTAGCAAGCTGGGGACAACCACAAGGAAAACTGTCCATAATTTGAATTGACGCTGTAGAGTTTGAGTTCTCATCTATCCTCTCTCCCTGATGTTTCTTATATAGCCCCTCGAACGAAACTTCAGGTCAGCTATCATGATTACTTGCTTTGATAGGAAGCAGGATTGTAAATGTTGTGCCTGTATCTGACGTACTTTCAAAGAAGATCTTTCCGCCATGCTGATTTACGATAATATCATAGGATATGCTCAAGCCTAATCCGGTTCCTTCACCAACTGCCTTGGTGGTAAAAAAAGGTTCAAAAATACGACTTTGTATCTCCTCTGGAATGCTTGGACCATTATTAGTAACGGAACATCCCACAAATTCCTCATCAGAGAATGTCTTGATGGTGATAAGCCCCCGTTCTTCCAAACGAGCAGATTTGATTGCTTGCGCAGCGTTAACAAGAATGTTCAGCAATACTTGATTAATTTGACTACCAATTGTTTTGATCATTGGGACTATCTGTAAATCAGTAATTACTTCTGCAACATATTTAAGCTCGTTTCTGACAACTACCAATGTAGTTTCCAATCCATAATTCAAGTCATATTCTTCATATTGATCCGCTCGATCACTTCGCGAAAAAGTTCGAAGAGCTTTTACAATCTCACCAACTCGTTTTAAGCCATCTCCCGTTTCACTAAATAATGAATCTACATCTTCCAAAACATAATCAAGTTTCTTTTCTTTCTCTAACTGATTTATTTCCAAAATAGCCTTTTGGATTTGTTCATCTTCATTAGGCACTACTTGAATGAAATTTTTATAAGCAGTAATCAAATATATCAACCGTTTGACATAATCACCAAGCATAGTGAAGTTACTTGTTACAAATCCTAAAGGATTGTTAATTTCATGCGCAACCCCAGCCGCCAGTTGCCCAATACCTGCCATCTTTTCTCTTTGAATTAATTGGCTTTGCGTCTGCTTTAACTTTTCTAACATCGTTAGTAATTCTTTATTCTTCTCATGCAAAACGCTCTCAGCTTTTTTACCATCAATGATTCTTCTAATACGTCGACGAAGTACGCTTGAATGAATTGGTTTTATAATATAATCATCAGCACCACAGCCAAAAGCCTGTTCAACAAAATCTTCATCCTCTCGTGAGGTAACAAACAATACTGGTGTATTTTTCCCTTGGGGGTACTCCTTTATTTGCTTACATGCTTCAAATCCATCCATAATTGGCATTTCAACATCCATTAAAATCATTTGAGGGTATACTTCTAAAAATTTTTTGATCCCTTCTTCCCCATTATGCGCCTCGATAACCTCATACCCATTCTTTTCCAATGCATCACGAATAATCGTGCGCATAAAACGATCATCATCAACTGTCAAAATAATATCCTTCTTTGCTGTCCTACTGTTCAAGGTCTTTTTTCCTCCCTTAAAGATATTATAAATTGAATGATTATTCCACTGGCACAATAAACGTCCTCAACTTTGAATTAAACAATATTTCCACATTCTACAAAGTTCGAGTCCTTTCCTGTAATTTTTTACATTATATGAAATTATTTTGTAACATAAAATTTGAAGCCTAAGAACGGCAAATTTCGAAAAACCTAAATTTAGGCAAAGTTAGCCTCCATCTAAGCCTTAGTCCTCTTTATAAAAATTTCATAAGAATAAAACATATCGAGAGAAAAGAGCCCTAGCTATTCAAACAAATAACTAGAGCTCTTGCTTTTTATTATAATTTACAATTTAACCCGAAATAGTATCCCCTTTGTTTATACCTTAAATCAATGCCAGAAAAGTTTGTTGACATCCCATTATTATAATTTAGGTATTCGTTTCCATTCTTCATTTTTGCATAAGAGTAGTAATATCCTAGTTCTGCCATCATGTTTTTATTAAATGTATATATTAATCCAAGATTTAAATCGTATCCTAACGTATCTCCTGAATTCTTCCAATCCCATGGGGGAAAATGATTTGCCCAATGTCCATCTGTTTTGGCATTCAGATAAGATACAACCCAGTCACTATTAAAAGACATTTTATTATTTATTTTATACTCATTAGTAACGCCAAAATGTACTCCACTAAAGCTTCCATTTAAATAACTGCCGTTATCAGCTTGGGTCAGATTGCCTGCATTTACACCATTGATTAAATGATACACCACATTATGTATTTGATTTGTAGTATCACGCTTTCCCCAACCCCAGAAAACACTTGTTTTTTTCTTATCTCCTTTTGAAACTACAGTTCCAAAGTCAATGGCAACCATCTTTTGGTCTCCATTAAAATCCATAGTACCATAGTCAGTAATTGCACTAGAGCCGATATTCTGCCAATCTGAGTCCGATCCTTTGCCTTTATTACCAAAAGAGGTGGCCCCATATTGCAACTTAATATAGTGCTTATCATTTGGAATATATTTTAGATGTAGGATGTTCATTTTCTGATTCTGCGGCATATTTACTAGGGACAATAATTGGTTTGTCCCTTGATCATGTAAATAATAATCGAAAGAACCTTTGATATTCCATTGCTGTAATGAAATTTCAAATACATCTTGAGGTGCTGCCATTGCCAAAGAAGAAGTTAATAAAAATGTATTAAGCGTTAAAATCAATGTTTTTTTCAAAAATAGAGCCTCCCAGAATAATTTACAACTCCTTGTAACATTTCTTATATCTTTTCAACACCTCCATTGCCGTAAGTATCGATATATTAACGCTTACTTATGTTCGATTAAAAGTCATTTTTCCCTGTCATCTTGCGGCTACCAATTATTGTATTTTGAATTGTGATGCAATAATTGGTAGTTTTCATATAATCATTCCTAAAAATAGACGCATACTTGTAAATACTGGTATATATAAACATTAAAAAATTAATCTTAAATATAAAGGACCTGCAATATTTAAAAAGTTAAAATATTGCAGGTCCCTTTGCTCTTAAGAAAATACTTTTATCCTCTATCTCTATTTTAAGCCGTTTCATCCTTCGCAGCATCCTGCAAACCTAACATTTCTATAGCCAGTTCTCGCAGTTTATATTTTTGGATTTTTCCACTGGCCGTAATCGGATAACTTTCTACAAATGTCACGTACCTAGGTATCTTGTAGCGAGCAATCTTGTCGCGGCAGTAATTCTTAATTTCTTCATCCGTGGTGGTCTGCCCCATTTTCATCTGGATAAAAGCCATGACCTCTTCCCCATATTTCTTGCTAGGTACACCCACTATTTGCACATCCTTAATCTTAGGATGAGTGTAAAGAAATTCCTCAATTTCACGTGGGTAGATATTCTCACCACCACGAATGATCATGTCTTTTAGGCGACCAGTGATCTTACAGTAACCATTTCCATCCATAACTGCCAGATCACCGGTATGCAGCCAGCCGTTCTGGTCAATGGCTGCATTAGTGGCTTCGGGCATCTTGTAATATCCCTTCATTGTGTTATAGCCTCGAGAACACAGCTCGCCCTGCACACCTCTTAATACTTCTTGGCCAGTATCTGGATCAATAATTCTCACCTCCACGTTAGGCAAAGCCCGCCCCACAGTAGTCACCCGTAGTTCGAGAGGATCATCTGTCCTTGTCATAGTAATACCTGGTGAGGCTTCCGTCTGCCCATAGGTTATTGTGATTTCTCGCACGCCCATCTTATCTACCACTTTTTTCATTACCTCAATAGGGCAGGGAGATCCAGCCATGATGCCGGTACGTAGAGACGAAGTATCATATTTGGTTTTTTCCATCTCTTCCAGCTCCATAATGAACATAGTCGGTACCCCATGCACCGCTGTACATTTTTCTCTTTCAATTGTTTCAAGCACTTTGGCCGGGCTGAATACTACAACTGGAACCATTGTAGCACCAGATACCACACAAGTCATCGTTCCCAACACACATCCAAAACAATGGAAGAAGGGAACGGGAATACAAAGCCTATCTGTGGAGGTGAGATTCATACACTCCGCAAGGCTGTAAGCATTGCCAATCAAGTTATTATGAGTAAGCATGACCCCTTTAGGAAAGCCTGTTGTTCCCGAAGTGTACATGATACTAACAACATCGTCCGAATCTAGAGAATCCTGACGAACTGCCAGCTGCTTTTCTGTCACGTTGTCTCCCATCTGAATTAGTTCATCCCAAATAAACATGCCAGGATAGTGATCTTCGCCAATTACTATAATATTCTTCAAAAAAGGCAAGCGCTGTGATTTGAGTTCTCCCGGCTTACAGTCATACAATTCGGGACACAGTTCATAAAGTATACGGATATAATCCGAGCTTTTTGTCCCCTTGACTAAGATAAGGGTAGTAGAGTCAGACTGTTTTAATAGATATTCCAATTCAAATATCTTATAATTCGTATTTACCGTTGCCAATATCGCCCCCATTTTGGCACTGCCAAACTGGGTAACAACCCACTGGGGTACATTCGTAGCCCAAATTGCAATATGTTCTCCATGTTGCACACCTAACTCTATCAAACCTTTGGCCATTTGGTTGCATGCTTGACGAAATTCTTTATAAGTATACCGCAAATTGCTATCAGGATATACCAAGGCCTCTGTCTCAGTATTTTCTTTCGCCCTCAAGTCAATTAGTTGACCTATCGTAATCTTGTCAAAATTTCTCACTATATTCCCTCCCAAGGATAAAACTAAGACCGCTTA
This sequence comes from Pelosinus sp., assembly GCA_029239675.1. Classification (GTDB taxonomy): domain Bacteria; phylum Bacillota; class Negativicutes; order DSM-13327; family DSM-13327; genus Pelosinus. The sequence continues at coordinate 123,854 of JARBUM010000002.1, forward strand.
CACAATAATAAAACTTCATTCCTACTTCAGAATGAAGTCTCGGCATAGTATCCAAATTATTTGAGTTATTAATATTCTATTCTAATTATAAGAAAATGTCAGAGTATCCCATTGATACTCTTCTTGGATATACTCACTTGTAACCTGTGCAATAGTACCAGAAGTATTAATAATAATCCAAATGACCAAAGAGATGCAATTGCATCTCCTTTTTGACAAAAAGTTAGAATTTGTAGCTAACACCAATTTCTACACGGTTATCATCTCTACCATAATCTAGACTAAATAATCGATCGTTGGCATTGAGGTCAACTTCACGAGTTAACTCAAAGTTTGCACCAACTTGAAATTCTGTGAAATCACAGGAAAAACAAACTTTTTGTAGAAGATAAAACGTGGTAACCTAAAAAATAAGGAGTGCTAAATGTATGAAAAAGTCTGTTCTATTTATCGTATTACTTTGCCTATTCACTTTAGTAACTTCTATAGTTAATGCTGGGCCAGCACCCAATCTATCAGCCGTTCAGATTACCCATGTCGGCGCTGACAATACTGGTTGGATAACAGCTAGAGAGATTCCTACGACAACCTTATCTGGACAATATCTTTATGTCGCTGTTCGATTTAATGGATATCCTGATCCAAACCGTATTTTTCTTTATCAAAATGGCACTATGATTCCGACAAATCAAGTAACCGAACCTTTTGGTAGAGAAGGGATTGGTAATCCTTATACCGGATGGATATACCAATTTAAAATCCCCATTTCCTATGGAAATGGAACCATTGCATTGCAAGCTGACGGTATACAGCATGGCACATATTATAGCACCATATACGGTGTCAAGGCTGTATATCAGCCTTAGCTTCCTGTAACCATGAACCAAGCGTGTTTAGGACAAATTAATTCAACCTTGTGATGCCGATTGCTAAACTGTCCTAACTACTCCTTTCTACTATTATTTCTTATCTTCAGAGTAAAAAATAGAATTCTAACCTGTAGATTATTAATGACATATATTTTGAACGATACTATTTCATTGGTACCTCCTGTATTCAGCTAGCATACACTATAGTAAGTCATAAGACTAAGCATGAAAAAGGGAGGAATACTTATGGGCTTCGGTTTTGGCGGAAATAATGGACGTGGTGGCGGCAGCTTTTTTATTATCATCGTGATCATTTTACTATTTTGTTGTTTTAATAATGATGATTTTTCCAGTAGTTGTTAATAATTTTAAAATTCATTCGGCAAACTTCATACTCTTTCAGCCACGTTATATAAGCGTGGTTTTTTTTCGTAAGAAATCCTTCACACATTTTTTAAGAATTATTTGACTAACTGCCCTAAATTCCCGTATACATGCCATCCACGTTATAAATAATTAAAGGCATCAAAAAAGACGTCCCGAAGGACGCATAAATTTTAGAAGCCTTTAATTAGATTTAACATTCATTTCAGAATAATTTTCAAAATGATCAAGAAGACCATCAAGTGCTTTTTCAACATTTGCAAGGTTTACAGTCAAAGGGTTCTTTGTATTACCTAGATGAAGATCAAACCCAAACATTTGTTTACCATTGATATTATAGATTCTATTATTATCAATGTTAATATTTGATATTACTTTATTTTGAAACAATCTGTGAGCTATCTCTTTAAATAATTCCATATTTGTGTTTACAGACTCTTTTGTAGCAAGTTCAATAGAGAATATTTTGTAAGTTTCATCACACGCAGTACACATATTTTTAACACTTCCTTATATTGTTTCATATATACTTCGCCATAATTCGACTTAACCCTTTAAAAACATAAACCCTTATATGCCAACTCATTTCTGTATTAAAACAGCACCAGTGTACTAAGTTCTACAACTGGTGCTGTTGATACCTTATTTTAGGATAATTCGCCAAGGCATGAAAATGAATCTTATGCTAACTCTTTATAGATATCATCTCTGCCAATCTCATTTAATTTTTCTTTCGCATCCTCCATGGTTACTCCAAGGGATATTTTTTTCATGTCGGCTATCGTTATCAAGACATATTCATTATTGAAATATGCTATTTGTTCACTTTTGTCACCGTTTAACCAAATAATCGTAGCCCCAGCCATACCTATCGCCTCCTCTTTGTTTTTGAATGACTTCGGCAAAAGATAATATTTTCCTTCAAATTAAGCACTTCGACATATTATAAAATATTCACCCTTATTTACCATAGATCATATTATGTATAGAAGATCTTTCTATACGTAAATTAGGAGGTGGCACTCCAATATGGATCATGGCAAATGGGAGAACCCTGAAATTGAAGATTGGGAAAGCAGGTCAGAGGATGAGCGACAAGCACTCTTAGGCTTAGGGTTAGCCTTAGGTTTAGGCTTAGGCTTTGGCTTTGCCTGCTCTCCTCGCCGATTTTGTTACCCTAGGCGGTATTGTTGGCCTAGACAAGGTTGCTGGCCGATCTAATTTCGTTCTTGACTATCCTATAACAATTGAAATCTATACAATCACTCTTATATCACATAGAGCATATTATGTATAGGAGATATTCCTATACTACTCATGCAAAGTAGGAAGTGAGGCTAAGTATGGATTACCGTAAATGGGGATACCCTGAGATTGAAGAATGGGAAGATAACTCAAACTCCAGAAAAAAAGTTTATAAATCAAACTTAGGATTTGAATTTGGATCAGGATGTAATCATGGCTCTTGTTCCCCTTGGCATTGCTGGCCTGGGCAAGACTGTTGGCCTAATGAAAGTTGCTGGCCTAATGAGATTTGCTGGCCTAGAAGATTTTGTTGGCCTAGGCAGAGTTGCTGGCCTAGACGAAGTTGCTGGCCTTGGAAAGGCTGTTGGCCAAGGCAAGGCTGCTGCCCACGTTAGTTTAGCCCAATTTATTGCCTTACATATGGCAATAAACTTACTAGCTGTTTTAAAGCAGTTAGTATTTTTTTATACTCACATTATTCGGTGACTGTTTTTTTAAAGTAATTATTACCATTATATGATATTCACCTCTTCTGTTTAGCTATCATACAATATAGTAATCTACGATAAAGGAGGAATACATATGGGTCTAGGTTTCGGAGGAGGTCGCAATGGCTTCGGCGGTTCCAGCTGTATCATTATTATAATTATCATCTTATTGCTTTTCTGTTGCAATGATGATTGTTCTTCCTCATGTTGATAATTTTCTAAACTAATCCACCAAACCAGTTCCTCTTGCAACCACGTTCCCACCAAGGCGTGGTTTTTTTTTGTATTAATAAAATCGCCCCGTAGGAGACTTAACTAATCATTACATTTAAATACCTCAAATCCTTACGATTACTATTAATAAGGTATTGCAAGCGCACTCTGTATAATATTTCACTCTATCACCTCATTTTGGCAATAAAAAAAGAGCCTTTAGCTCTTAATGATTTTTTATACTAAATTTAAAACCGACTCATTTTTCCTATATTATTTCGGATATCTTTATTAAACTTATTATTGCAATTATACACAAGATAGGCGCCCAATACTCCACCCGAATCCAAAATAAACTATGTATAGATGCTACTTTTATTTCCCGACAAGTTTTCGGATCAAGAAATATACGTTCGGCATTTTTATTTAAGTATTTCCCTAAAAACCATACAGGTACTGCTGAGATAAAAAGAGCTAATGATGCTGGCCATTTTTGGACTGAATAAAACCCATTGAAAAATACCGCATCAAAAACAGATTGTAATAAATAAGATATCAAAAATGCAATTAAAGGAATTGTGAATCCATAGCCTTTCCAAATAAGCATAAGTCCCCCCCCAATCTATATGTAAACTTACTATATAACAAATTGTCAATGAAAACATCTGCCAAATGGTATATATAACAAATTTAAAACGTGATTTCTTAAGTTCCCTATTTCTTCGCCTTGTAGCAAAATATGAGATAACACTATTTTAGATATTGAATAAAAAGGTGACTAGAATGAAATATACGGGAAGAATCACAGGCTTAATAATTATGCTAATGACTATAATCACTCTTATTTCCCATAAATCATATTATGTAGAAATGATCTTTATTATGGGTAATAAGGAGGTTATACTCATTATGAATTATCATAAATGGGGAGACCCTGAGATTGAAGATTGGGAAGATGACTCTGAATTCAGGTCAGAAAATGAACGACAATTATTCATAGGCTTTGGAGGTTTTGGTGGCTTTGGCTGTTTTCCTCGTCGCTTTTGTTTCCCCAGGCAGTTCTGTTTCCCTAGACAGTTTTGTTCCCCTAGGCAGTGCTCTCCTACTTTCTCATGTTTCCCGCGTCGTTAAATTTTTTATTGAGGGTTCTGGTGAAAAAGCTTTCGGGCTTTTTCTTTTTGTCTATCTATTAAAACTCATCATTCCAGCTTCATCACGAATGTCCAATTTTCTATCCGGTTATCATTCTCCCTCATGGTCTGTATATAATCCCTACTTATAGGGCATACTATTCCTGACGACCTCTCCAGTCGCTCAACAACACATCTTCCCATTCTTTTTTCTCAGCTCTCTTTTAGAGGGCTACTTTTTTTGTCTCTCTTACGTACTATAATCTAAATATCCATATTAAAACAATATAAGGGGCAACGCAAGGTTCATATTGCCATAAGAAAATCCCTCGTATACCTGTGAAGGCTTGAATCTACTGGTGGGTTAGAGATGTGGCGCAGCTGAGATTCTGATATTTCAAGGCCCAACTGGCAGTAAGCTAGTTGGGCCTTTTTGCGCGAAAGACTTCCGATAGAAATTAGAGGAACCGTTTCCTGGGTTTGATTCCTTGCTCTAACAATTCTTTGTCTAATCTTGCATAGGTAATATCTCTATACTCTTCAAATGATACGTCGTGAACTATTTCAGTGACATTGCCAACCAGCAAAAGATGATATAGATACACTTCCTTTTGCCTCTTGACCATCACATATTCTTTCTCATCTAAATCCGTAATCAGTTTAAGTGTAACATCAGTGTTCTCTGCTTCCGCCCCCATAATCGTGTCTTTCGTTGTTCTGTAGGTTCTGTACATCTACAGTATCCTCATTTTTCCAAAAATCGAGTCTTGACCCTCGTAAATGGAATGGATGTCTCCTATCCATGGTGACGAGGAAGAATCCCCGCCACACATCGGTGCGGTACTTTTACCTTTTCCCTTACCTTGTACTGATACCAATTTATATCCCCCCATCTTCATCCTGTAGGAGGTTTCTTCTATCCGAAGCTCAGGATAGAAGAAACCAGCATACAGTTTGTTTCAGGGGAAATTAAAAGAGCGCATGCGAGGTCATTCAACCTACACATGCGCTTTGCTTCGTCTTGATTGCATGCAGACGCTAAGCCTCTGCTAAAACCTACAATTTTACTATTCCGAACCTACCTTCCCTTGTTTTCAAGGAAAGATCACGGTATAATAAATTGTCGTCGTAGACAGCTAGCTGTTACGTGTAGGTGCTACCACACCTGCTCGTGCCTGGGAGTGTTCCACCACTCTCAGGACACGGCGACTTTTTTAATTTCCACCTATTACTAATTATAGTACTTCTGGGTATAATTGCAAGTACATGAACCATGAAAATGATTTTCTATACCCATTATTTTTACCTATTGGTTGCATATTTTTTTCCTAATGAGTATACTATAATAAAAGGACTGACGTGCTCGATACACGCCAGCCCCTACAAGTTGCCTAACCGGAAACGGTTAGCCCAGTCTTTGGGTATTTGAAATAACCGCGAACTTTAGAGAGGGGCGGTTATTTCTTTTTTATGATTAAAACAATAAGTGTTGCAAATGCTATCATAAGATACATCGCCTCAAATATTGTCATCATACCACCCCCCTTTCAAAAGGGTGTGGCTAACCGTCCCCCAACAACCTGTATGGCTATTATACCATATTATTACATTTGCGAAGAAGTAAATTATGTCGCCAGTAACGATTTTATTTAGCGTATCGGCATGCAACTAAACAGTTGCTAGCCTACCTAGTTCTAGTATTTAAAATGATATAATCCCTATTTCGCAACTCAAAAATTCTGATTCTATCAGTATTCATTCGATAGGATCAGAATTTTTGAGTTTTTCATGTTTGTTGTAGATGCAGGCGATTTTCACAGCATTTTGTGTATTGGCCAGTATACGCCCCAATCTTACCTGCCAAGTTTCTGGCGACAGTGGCAAAATGTTCTATTGCAAATGCAGGATGCTGCTGATGTTATTGACAAGCTATTTACCAAACAATCAGGTTAAGTAAATGTGTGTGATAGAGTTGAGTAGAAGAATGGTAGAAAACTAAAAAAGACCTACAAGGTAAAAACCTCGCAAGCCTTGAATTTACTGGTGGGGTTAGGCGGACTCGAACCGCAGACCTCTTCGATGTCAACTGCAAGCTTATGTAAACTAATTTTGAATCCTACAGCTCACGGACACTTGATTTTACTAATTCCGTGGGCTTTTATATATTATAATACTGGAATTAAAAATGTTGCTATTTTAAAATTCCC
>JARBUM010000028.1 GCA_029239675.1 Pelosinus sp.
ATTCATCATCAGCCATTCCAGGGCGGAACCAACTGTCAAAATGACCGACTCCCACCATCCGCCGGCTCTCTGTACATTCTGCACACTTAATTTCCCTTTCATCATGTTCCAATATCAATTTAAACATATTATATTTTATCACCTTCTAAAAGTCAAGTGTATTTTTTTTAAGATGCACCTTTACACTCTCTTCTTACTTTCCCCACTTTATCTAAGATAATTGTACAATAATGAAATCTGCCTAAATATTTTTTCATCCCTCTTATTCATAACAGGATAATGAATCCCAAGCAAGAATATTAAAAGACAGAGTATGAGTGTAATAACCAATCAGTAGGAGGCTAAATAATGCGTAGAGAAATATCTTATAACGAATATGCTACTAAAATCACTGAATTACTAAGTAAAGGAGCTTTCTTAACCACGGAATTGGATGGAAAGGTAAATACCATGACCATCGCTTGGGGAAGTATCGGTTTCATGTGGGGTAAACCCGTCTTTATGGCAATGGTTAGACCTTCTCGCTTTACCTATGAAGCCTTAGAAAAGAGTCGCCAGTTTACAGTTAGTATTCCTTTTAAAGATATGAGTACTGCACTAGGTATCTGTGGTTCAAAGTCAGGGAGAAATACAGATAAATTAACTGCAGCTAACTTAACAACCAATCCTGGCCAAAAACTATCGACTCCAGTGATCGCAAACTGCGGTTTACATTACGAGTGCAAAGTAGTATACAAACAAGAAATGGCCCCAACTTTGCTGGACAAAGGTCTACAAGATAAATGGTATGAGACTGGCGATTATCACACTTTATTTTTTGGTGAAATTCTAACTACTTATGTGGATGAAGATTGATCCTTTTAAGTATCAGAAAGATAGGTACGAAAATCTGACACCTTTTTTAACCGCAGGCGGCAGAGAACACAGAGAAAAGATAGATAGGTTAAAAAAATATCCTTCAGCGTACTCTGCCTGTGGTTAAATCGTTCTTTCTCTGCTCTATTCCCACAAAACGATATACTTTCTAGCATAATAAAGAAGTAGACTTGGCCAATACTCGCCAAGTCTACTTTTTTAATGACACACTTAACTTTGCTGAACGCTGGCTTCCTTCATACGGGATTCAGCCCGCATATCCTGCCAAACATCCCGAGCTAAATCAGCTATCCGTTTTTCTTGCTTGGCTTGAGGACTACTAACGACTTTGCTTAAATACAACAAGGCTTTGTCACTAGCACCTGTCCGACGAAGTAAGTCACCAATAAGATAGGTAATTGTTAACTCTGTCATAGAACCTATTGGCATGTTTTCTTTTTCCAATGCTATCTCGTAATACTCAACCGCTTTAATCAACGTTGCTTGTTCCTGCATAGTTTGCTGAGTTTCTCGATATAACCAGCCCAATCGCAGATGCATCCCAGCCAACCTGCTCGCCGGCACTCCTGCCAGTTCCCCGCAAACAATAGCCAATTGATGACTCACAATTCCCTGCTCTCTACTGCGCTTTCCACTTAGATCAATCTGTATGTCTCTACCAGCAAAGAACTTTTTCACTTTCTCTGCCGCTGCTGGCAAGATATCTTCAAAATTGGCATCCTGTGCTGCATAACCGCAATGAGGGCACATCCAGATTTTATAATAATAAGGATTTATATCTTTATAATAAGAACAAAAATCCGAATCCTGTTTTATCAAAACCAATCGTGAACGCACACGTGTTACGTCAAAATTTTCTTTACAAACGGGGCATTTTTTTTCTACAGAAAATAAGACATCTAGCATATTTCCCACTCCATCTCCTAACATCGACAATTATCCTTACACATTATACCACATCGTGCTGCAAATGCCACAGTTGATAAAATAAACCTTCTCGGGCCAATAATTCTCGCTGACTGCCCTGCTCAACAAGGACACCCGCTTCAAGTACCAAGATATCATCCATATTTTGTAGTCCCGTCAAGCGATGAGTAATTAAAATCGTTGTACGCCCTTCCATTAATTTTTCAATGGTTCCCATGATGGCTTCTTCTGTTAAGGCGTCAAGACCCACTGTAGGTTCATCTAGGATAAGTATAGGGGCATTCCTTAATAAGGCTCTGGCAATGGCAATGCGCTGGCGTTGGCCTCCTGATAAAGCATAGCCGTTTTGTCCCACCATAGTATTACAACCTTGTGGCAAGGTTTTCATCCACTCACTCAATTCTGCACTTTCCAAAACTTGTTGAAACTCAATGTCACTCGCATCTGGCTTTGCCAATAAAATATTATCGCGAATGCTGGCATTAAACATATGGCTTTGTTGAGATACCACGCTAAACATATTACGCAGCTTTTGCGAATGATAACTCTTTAATTCATGACCACCCAGCCATATGGATCCTTGATCATAGTCCCAAAAGCGTAGCAAAAGATATAGTAAGGTACTCTTTCCTGCCCCACTTGGCCCCACAATAGCCAGACTGTGTCCAGAGGTTAAAGTAAAAGAAATATCACGCAATACCTCCGTCCCTTGTTCATGATAACGAAAACTCAATCCTTCCACCTTAATGGTTGCATCTGCACTTGCCATAATCCCTTCCGTCTTATTAAGGACAGCAGGCGTACGGTCAACGATAGCAAATAACCGCCTAGCTGCTGCCATACTTTCAGACCAATAGTGGACCGCTAAAGGCAGAGGCAACACAGCCTCAAATCCACTTTGCACAGTTAAGGCCACTACAGCCAAATAAATACCTTCCAGTTGACCGCTATGAACCAAAGGTATAGCGAACCATAGAACTAGCCACACTGTACCATTTACAATCAATAAACCGAATGCATCCACCATCCCTGTCATATTCACAACTCTTCCTTGAAGCCCTGCTACTCTTTCCTCAAGTTCAGCAATACGCTGAGCTTGACGGCGAGTCTGGCCAAAGGCAGCTAATTCCACAATACCTGTGATGCTATCTACTAATTGAGCTTTCATCTGGGTTCTCCCAGCGACCAATTCCTCTGCAATGGATTTTTGTACGATAGAAACAATTATAGGCAAGAGTATTCCTAATAATACAACCCCGCCTAACAATACGTACACGAATAGTAGATTAAATGTGGCTAAGAACAGACATGTGCCAATCACTACTAGAATCGCGATAAACGGAGGAGCTAAGACCCGAAGATAAAACTCCTTTAAAGTTTCTACATCACCAACAATAGCACTAAAAAGTTCTCCACTTCGCCATTCCAATAACCGAGCTGGCGCCAAACCCTCTAGCTTTGTATAAAACCAGACTCGTACAGTACCTAATAGACGAAAGGTGGCATCATGAGAAACATATCGTTCTAAATAGCGAAAAACCGCCCGAGAAATTCCAAAAAACCGTACTCCTACAATAGCCACTGATAATTCCATTATAGAAGGATGTAAGGCTGCCCTAGAAATAAGATAAGCCGAAGCTGCCATTAGCCCAATATTACTAGCGATGGTTAAACATCCGAAAAGGCCAGCCATTACCATGGTCAGCCAAGAAGAGCCTATAATATGTATCAAACGTATAACTACACTCATTTTTCACCTCTAAAGGCCAACACCAGTTGGGAATATAGCCCCTGGGTCTTCATTAATTCATCATGAGGCCCAGCTTCCGTTATTTTTCCTTCATGAAGCACTACAATACAATTGGCTTTATACACGGTAGTCAAGCGATGAGCGATAATGAGTACGGTGCGTTCCTGCATCAGTCTATGTAAGGCCTCATCAATAACTGCTTCATTTTGGGGATCCAGACCAGCAGTAGCCTCATCTAACAATAAAAAGGGGGCATCTTGTAAAAAAGCTCGAGCTATGGCTAGACGCTTCCCCTGTCCACCACTTAATCCGTGTCCACCCTCTCCCACCAAAGTATCATAGGCATCCGGCAAACTCATAATAAAATCATGAGCACCAGCATTCTTAGCGGCCTCTATGACTTCGGCTAAGGTAGCACTTTCTCGTCCTAAACGAATGTTATCAGCTACTGAATTATAAAATAAATGAGGTGACTGGGGCACAAAAGCCACTTGGGATAGCCAATCCTCTAATTTTATATGAGCTAAGTTTATCCCATTAATAAAGATATTTCCCTTATCTGGGGACATAAATGCCAATAATAGGCTCGCAATTGTACTCTTTCCAGAACCGCTACCTCCTACCAAAGCCACCGTTTCTCCTGGCCTCATTGTAAAAGATACACCCTTTAATGCTGGACGTTCTCCGTCATCATAAGCATAATGTACATTTTCAAAGGTAATATTCACTTGTTGCTGACGAGGCAAAGACATTTCACCGGATCTGTTATCTCTAGTCTTGGGCAAGGATAAAATAGCAAAAATACGTTCTGCCGCCGCGCTACCCGCCATTCCTGCATGAAAGTGAGTACCCAATTGACGCAAAGGCAAATAAAACTCAGGAGCTAACAATAATAGAAAAAAAGCCTGGTGAAAATCGATTTGGGAATAAAGCAATTTAAGCCCTATACTTACAGCTACTAAGGCTGTGCTAATAGTTGCTACCAACTCTAATACTAACGCTGATAAAAAAGCAATTTTAAGTACCCCGAGAGTCTTGTCACGAAACTCCGAACTCATACGATGAATTACCTGTATCTGCTCAATACTACGTCCAAAAATTTTCAGCACCGTCAATCCTTGTAATACATCCAAAAAATGAGCACTAAGGCGAGACAAAGTTTCCCACTGGCGCTTATTAACCTCTTCCGCTGTACGGCCTATGAAGGTCATAAAAATGGGAATTAGGGGTGCTGTCACTAATAAAATAATAGCAGTAGTGAAATCTAAGGGAAATACAACTGTTAGAACTATGAGAGGAACTGTTACTGCCGTAAACAATTGAGGTAGAAACTTCGCAAAATAAGGCTCTAGATTTTCTACACCCTCCACTAGCACATTGACTAGTTCTCCTGTTTGCTGTCTACGAATATAAATCGGCCCTAAGGTAAAAAGAGACGCCAATATTTGTTGCCGAATATCTTTTTTTATATAAGCAGCCATGGAATGAGCCGTTACTTCAATTAACCAAACAAATACACTCCGCAATATCATAATGGCAAATAAGATTGCCATCCACGAGCTGACTCCCGCCCAATCCAATCGAGCTAAGAAAACACCATTTATAATTTTAGCCAGAAAATCAGCTTGTAATACAGCTAGCACTCCACCACCAAAACCTAGTCCAACTAATAGGAAAAACTGTTGCCTGTGATGTTTTATTTGTTCCATAAGACGTTTATCAACCATATTCATACTCCTGTCCGTTACAGAGACAATTTTGTAACTGTAAACCTGCCTTTTACCAAAACTACACTTACCCCTTCGCGAACTTCGCTTCTTCGCGCTTTAATTTTTTTATCCGTTAAAAACGGCAGCATGCTATCATGCTGCCGTAGCAGTTTATCTTAAATACGTATCCTCAAAAACAATTCCTTCTAACAACTATTATCTTTCTCTATCATAACGAGGTTTTTTCTAACATGCAATATTTTCTTTACTCAAACAGCCCTTACGATTCTTTGCCTATAATAGGAACGGACAGTTCCCACGTATTCTCTCCTTGCTGCCAAAGCCACATACCGCCAAACAAAGACTGTACATCTTGGGCTAACACATAGAGTATATGGCCCTTTACGAAACCAGGCACCGCTTGATTATTACTATGCACCAGTTGTTGTTGTTCATCCCATACTATATTTCCATGAAAAAAAGCTGCCACTTGCCATATGGGAATAAAGAGTTGCCCTTGGCTGGCAACCACCTGACCTGACAGGAGTTTTCCATTGACTCTAAGTTTATGTATTTGAAATAGGGGAACTTGCTGTCCCGCCTTCTTATCAATAATACTTTCCAACAGATTGGCATTAGCAAAATTAGGTATGCCTGCCTCAAGCATCTTCTCCTCTACCTCAAAAACAGTGGTAAGTTGCTTTTTTAAGCCATATACATCGGGATAGATTCCCAAAGAAACTTGTCCTACAGCATTTATTGCTATTCTCGCCAAATCGTAATGTATATATACTGCTGTACCATAAGGAACAAGCTCAAACAACTCTTCCACATCTGCTTCATCCATTCGAACACAGCCGTTAGAAACCCAACCGCCAATTGCCCAAGGGGCATTGGTACCATGAATACCATATAAGGGGGCAAATTCCATCCACCGATAGCCTAAGGGATTATCCGGGCCAGAAGGTACGGCCTTTTTGCTTTTAGGCGGATACCACCAGGGATTGATCTCTTTTTGCCTAATAACAAACTTGCCTATAGGCGTTGGGGTAGTAGGCTTACCAATAGCCAAAGGATATGTTTTTACAAAGGTATTTTTAGCATAAAAATCAAGAGTACGGCTAGGCAAATTGATAACAATACGGCAGGCTGGCAAAGCTCCTTTTAATTCGGTAGCAGATGCTGTGAATAAATCTCCCTTAGATAGGGCATTCAAATAGCTGATTTCTACAGCAGAATTGTGAGAAACCATTATTCTATGCTGTGCTGAACTTGCAACTGTCACACTATCATATTCATACTGCCACCCAAACCACACGAGGAGTAATAGCATGAATATACTTATCACCATAGCCATAATGTATTGCACAAAAGCAATCAGTTTGGATACATTGATTGCTTTTCTCTGTTTTTTCTTCAATAACCGTGAATACCCCTGTTCCATGCTATCCATAACATCAAACTCCAATATTTTCTACCATTCTTGTATATTCACCAATATCTTTCAATATTCTCCCTAATAGCCATTCTCCCTGCAAGAATTTCCCGTTTACCAATTTTTCTAACCACAGGGGCACAGAGGGAAATACGTTTTTAGTTATCAGACTAAGCGCAGGGCCCATATTATTATAAGCGGAGGTTAAATGCCAATGGCGGAGCGTTAATAACATAGGCCCTGCGCGGCCTATCAGCAACAGATTACTTATAACTTAATTTGTTGCAAAAACGTTTTTAACCGCGAAAGCGCGAAGGCTGCGAAGAATATGAATAAAAAAGTTATGCTTCCTATCTTGCCATAGGAAGCATAACCCTAAAAAACATATTAGATTGCCAAGTGATTTTCTATTTCGCTACTGTGCAGCGATCTACTAAATATACCATGGACTGATAGCTCAAACCACTGCGATGGGACAAGCCCATTTCGCAAGTACGGCTATTGGAATATCCTGAAGTACAATCAGCAGGTAAGCTGTCTTTCAGCTCAGCTAATGCGGATTCATTTAATTCTGGGACTTCGAAACCTTTGTCACCAGCAAAACCACAACATCTAACTCTTTCTGGCATAACTACCTTCGTAGCGCAAGCCTCGGCCAATTTTTGGAACTTACCTTTCAGTCCTAATTTTGTAGAACTGCAAGTAACGTGTACTGCGATGGTTTCTGCTGACTGTTTGAATTCCAGTAAATCAAACAAATAATCATGGATAAATTCTACTGGTTCAAACATCTTAAGCTTCTTATCCATTACTTTTCTCATGCGGTAAATACAAGGACTCGTATCACAAACAATTGGATACTCTCCATTATTGCTTACAATCAATAACTCTTTTTCTAGCTCACTGCTCATTTTGTCAGCTGATTCAAATAACCCTTTGCTCTCAAAAGGCATACCGCAACATAATTTATCCATCTCACGAGGGAAAATTACTTCATAGCCAGACTTCTCCATTAAGTTGATCATAGCTTGGCTAAGCTGACGTTTATCTCTATCGCCAGAAGCAGCCCCACCCATAGTACGACTCACACAACTTGGGAAGTACACGACTTTGCGTCCTGCTACACCCTTTTTCGAACGGGAAGGATCAGGCGTCTCTCCCGGTCCTGCCATCCAAGGATTCCAAAGAGGTACTTTATGACCGCTTATGGAATGTAATCCTCCTGCAATACCGCTCATGAGAGAAGTACCCAGTACAGAATGTGCCACCTTCGCACTTGAAAGACCTAGACGTGCCATGGTTGTTACACCTGCAAAGTTTTTCGTAATGAAACGCCCAATAGATTTCCCATTGTCTCCCATTAGGTGAGCCCGATAATGCTTCGTATGCTCTCCGGTGTTAATTCCTACAGGACAGGTAGTAGAACAAAGCCCATCAGTCGCACAGGTTTCATCACCAAAATAATGATAATCTTCTACTAAACGACGTAGACGTTCATTATCTTCGCCCGTTTGTCTCAATCTGGCAATTTCACGTTGCACTACAATACGCTGTCTAGGCGTAGCCGTAAGATTTTTGGAAGGACAATTAATTTCGCAGAAACCGCACTCGATACATTTATCAATGATCTCATGAGCCTGAGCCATTGGTTTCAAGTTTTGAATATAAAGCAATTGGTTATCCGTAATAATAACATCTGGATTTAGAGTATTATCCGCATCAAACACTTGTTTTAATTTACGCATATAACTATAAGCAGCCTTGCCCCATTCCATTTCCACGAAAGGTGCCATGTTACGTCCTGTACCATGTTCCGCTTTTAGCGATCCGCCATACTCATTTACTACCATATTACAAACGTCTTGTATCAAGGATTGGTAGCGTTCTACTTCTTCTTGGTTTTTAAAAGTTTGCGTCACAACAAAATGCACATTACCATCCAAAGCATGTCCATAAATGATACCATCGTCATAATTATACTTATTCATAATATTACGAAGCTCTAATACTGCTTCAGCCATTCTTTCTTTAGGGAAAGCCACATCTTCAATGATAACAGAGGTACCAGGCTTTCTCATACCGCCAACAGCTGGGAAAATTCCTTTACGAATGTGCCATAATACTTCATATTCCGCTTTTACATCGGTGAAAGCAATGGGCAATACTGTAGGAAGGTGAGCCAAACGTGCTTTTACGCCCTCAATTAACTGATTTAAAGTAGCTTTATCTCCTGCCCGTACTTCTACTAATAAAGAAGCGGCATCAGCTGATAAGGTTTTCAAATACTCTGGCATTCCTGGCTCATCTTCAACAGAGCGAAGAGACGCACGGTCCATCATTTCTGCAGCAGCTACCAACTCGCGGTCAAGTTCCATTACTGCCAAGCATGTAGTATTCATATCAGGGAAAATCATTAATGCCGAGGCTTTATATTCATGTTCAATAACCGTCTTATAGGTAATTTCAGTAATGAAACCTAAAGTACCCTCTGAACCGATCATTAAATGATTAATAATATCAAAAGGATCCGAATAATCCACAAAAGAATTTAAACCATAACCCGTGGTATTTTTGATTTTATACTTACGGTTAATAATTTGAGTTAACTCTTCATTCCCATTAATCTCATCACGGATTTTTTCAAGTTCTTGTATAATAGCAGGGTGAGTTTTTCTAAATTCTTCACGTGATGCTGCATTTCCGGTATCTAGCATAGAGCCATCTGCAAAAATAATTTTCATGCTCGCTACTGTTTTATAGCTATTATCAGCCGTACCACAGCACATACCACTAGCATTATTAGCAGCAATGCCGCCAATCATAGCATTATTAATTGTAGCTGGATCTGGTCCAATCTTTCTGGAGTAGGATTTTAAATACCCATTTGCTTCAGCACCAATAATGCCTGGCTCCAAGGCAATTAAGCCACCATCTTCGCTAATTGAATACTTATGCCAGCCTTCTGTGGCAACTAAAAGGACTGAATCGGTAATAGATTGACCAGATAAACTTGTTCCTGCTGCCCGGAAGGTCACAGGGATTTTCACTTTATTGGCTTCCCTCAAGATGCTTGACATTTCTTCTGGCGATTTTATTTTGATGACAATTTTAGGAAGCATACTGTAAAAACTAGCATCAGCTCCATAAGCCAACGTGCGAATAGGATCAACAAATACTCTGTTTTGCGGAATAAATGTTATGACATCATGATAAAATTTCCGATACGCATCTGGTAGCTTTGCAATATCACTCTCTACAACTTTCATTACCATACTTATATCCCCCTTTTTAAAATGAACAAAGACTTCTATCATCACTATACCATAAGTCTAGAAAATTTACACAATATTTTAATAAACAAGAAAAATCGACCTGATTCGCTAATAAGGGTAGCTTAAAAGCTACCCTTATTTATTAATATTCTAGTTCTTTAGCTGTAACACGTTTGCGAAATACCCAATAGGTCCACCCCTGATAGGCTAATACAATTGGAACTAAGGCTAGAGCTGCAAAGGACATAATCTTTAGTGTATAGGCACTAGATGCTGCATTGTATATGGTTAGATTCCACATTGGATTCAAACTTGAAATCATAATACGAGGGAATAATCCACTAAAGAAAGCTACCGTGGTAAAAACGATGGCTAATCCGCTCATGGCAAAGGCCCATCCAAATTTTTTCATCCATAGTAAAGCATATCCTAAGACAAAGACTACAACTGCCCCCAATAAGGCTGTACTGGCTAGTGCACTCTTAAATAAATCTGTATTGGTATAGGTTAACCCTACAAGAGTCAAGAAAGCTACTGCGGCAAGTAACCCAATGGTTACAGCATATCGGCGAGCACGTTCAATCATTTCCCCTTCTACCCTAAGAGTCAGGAAGGATGCTCCATGGAACAAAAAGACCAATAAAAATGCAATCCCGCCCACTAAGGTATACGGACTTAATAAATCAAAGAAAGTTCCAGCATATTGCATCTTAGCATTGATGGGTATGCCTTGAATCAAGTTCGTTACAGCGACACCCCAGAGTAGGGCTGGCAGAGAGCTACCAAGACATATCATCCAATCCCAGGTATTGCGCCAATGGGCATTTTCATCTTTACTGCGAAATTCAATGGCAACCCCTCTTAGAATTAAGGCTACCAACATCAGAAATAATGCCATGTAAAAGCCACTAAACATGGTGGCATAGACATGAGGAAATGCTGCAAATAAGGCACCACCTGCCGTAATCATCCACACTTCATTGCCATCCCAAAATGGACCAATGGTATTGATTACAATCCGTCGTTCCACATCGTTTTTCCCCATAAATGGTAAGAGCATCCCCACACCATAATCAAAACCCTCAAGGAAAAAGAAGCCCGTAAATAATACTGCCACCAATATAAACCACAATACACTTAGTTCCATAATGTCGCCTCCTTCTTCTTAGTCAGCACACCTAGAACAGGTTTTTCATCGAAAGGCCCTGCTAAAATAAACTTACGCACTAAATAAATGGATACGGCCGCTAATACCCCATATAGTACTGTAAAGCCAATCATAGAAATCCAAATCTCTGTACTTGTTACATTGGTCGACGCACCTTCACTTACTTTCTGCAAGCCAACCACAATCCAAGGCTGACGACCGCCTTCTGTTAAAATCCACCCTGTAGAGTTTGCAATGTATGGTACAGGCAAGCTCCACAATAACAGTTTAAGAACCATGCTGTTATCTTCTAGTCTTTTTCTATATAAGAAGAAGACACCAAGTGTTGCCACTAACATCATCCACAATCCAGCTACCACCATCATACGGAAACTCCAAAAGGATTGAGTAATATTAGGAGTATAGTTACCCGGCCCATATTTTGCTTCTGCCGCTGCCTGCAACTCATTAATGCCCTTGATTTCTCCTGAGAACTTATCATAAGCTAGTAAAGATAATACTCCTGGAACACCAATCTCAAAAGAATTCTTTTTATTTTTTTCATCCACAACTACCGCTATAGCAAAAGGTGCTGGATCAGCCGACTCCCATAATGCTTCCATAGCTGCCATTTTCATAGGCTGTTTTTTTGCAAGAAACTGAGCTTGCAGATGTCCTGTACCCATTACTAGTAATGTGCTTACCAACATACATGCCAAACCAATTTTAATGGAAGGCCTAAACACAGGCAAATGACGTTGTTTTAATAAATAATAAGCACTAATAGCTGTCACAAATACACCAGCTGTTACTAAGCCTCCTAAAATAGTGTGAGGAAATTGTCCCCATACATATGGATTGGTAATAACGGCAAGAAAATCGGTCATTTCTGCCCGTCCATTGCGTAACGCATATCCCACTGGAGATTGCATAAAGGAATTGGCTACTAATATCCAAAATGCCGACAAATTACTGCCAAAAGCCACTAACCACATGCAAGTTACATGCATTTTCTTGGATAATCGATCCCAACCAAAGATCCATAATCCTAAGAAAGTGGACTCCAAAAAGAACGCAGACAAAGCTTCCAAAGCTAAGGGTGCACCAAAAATATCCCCCATAAAACGTGAATATTCGGCCCAGTTCATACCAAAGTGAAATTCCTGAACAATACCAGTCACTACTCCCATAATAAAATTGACTAAGAACAACTTACCCCAAAATTTAGTCATTGTTTTATAGGTTTCATCACCCGTCTTGACATACAAAGTTTCCATGACTGCCACTAATACAGACAATCCTAACGTCAATGGTACAAATAAAAAGTGGTACACTGTTGTAATGGCAAATTGCCACCGTGCCAGAAGCACTTCTTCCATAATTTTTCCCTACCTCTCCTCTTTATTTTCTTTTACTAACCTCGCAAAGTTAACCTCATCTAGTGCCAGAGTGAAATTGGTTTGAATAATTGCCAATGAAGCGTGTACAGGGCACTTAGTAGCGCATCCCTTGCTACAACTAGAATTTTGCTTTAAGCAGCGTTGTAAGTCCAAAGGCCCTTCCATCACTTCAATAACATTTAAAAGACTGATCTCCTCTGCCGGTTTTGCCAAAACAAAACCTCCATCTACGCCCCGATAGGATTTTACCAAATCCCCTTTTACTAAGGAACGTATAATTTTTTGCAAGAATCCTGTTGGTATGTTTTGTTGTTCAGCGATAGTCTGGCTATTAGCCAACTCTCCTTCAGGCAGCTCTGCCAAATGCATAATGATACGGAAAGCATAGTCCGTGGCTTGATTAAACTGCACGTATATACCTCCCCTCATTAATTAATACTATACCAGTTCAGTATTAATTATAATTTTACTCTTCAACTCAGACTTCGTCAATAGTTTTTGGAAATTTTTGTTTTTAGGAAAACCTTTTTTAACCACAGAGGAAAAGATGGACAGGGTTTAAAAATTGTACTTCCTATTATGATAAGAAAATTCGTTGCGTCTTTTTATTCTAAGACCTAAGCGCTGGGCCCATGTTATTATAAGCGGAGGTTAAATGCTAATGGCGAAGCGTTAATAGCATGGGCTCAGCGCGACCTAAAAGCACATTTATCTCTAAACTAATACGTTCTGATACTATTACCTGTTATATTTCTCTACAAGAATTGCCAGCTTACTGCTTAGTTTATCAGTCAACATCTCTTTGTTATATCGCCACGCCCAGTTACTACCACCAACCGTACCAGGAAGATTCATTCTGGCTCTATTTGGTAGACCTAATATATCTTGTAAGGGAACAATTGCCGTATTTCCATTATTACTATACACAAACTCAATAAATTTCCAGTATGGCTCTATGCCATCTTCCTCGTTTATGCCCACCTGTTGTTGTACGCATCTTGCCAACTCAAGATCTTCCACCAGCAGCTTCTCGTACCAACTCTTAGTTGTATCATTGTCGTGAGTACCTGTATATATAACAGAGTTTTTTTCACAAGTATAAGGTATACATTTTCCCTGTTCATCATAACAAAAAGAAAAATGCAGCACTTTAATTCCTGGAAAAGCAAGTTCATATTTTAGGTCCTCCACCTCAGACGTAATAATTCCCAAATCTTCGACAATGATAGGTAAGTGGCCCAAGTGTTTTTGCACAACACGGAAGAACTGCTCTCCAGGTCCCTTTACCCACTGCCCCTCTTCCGCTGTTTTCTCTCCAGCAGGAACTTCCCAAAAGGATTCAAATCCACGGAAATGATCTAGGCGGATCACGTCAACTAGGGTAAACAAAACCTGTAGGCGCTGGCGCCACCATTTATATTCATCTTTGGCCATTTCTTCCCAAAGATAATGGGGATTGCCCCACAATTGACCTGTCTTACTGAAATAATCAGGAGGAACTCCAGCTACTGTTTGTGGCAAACCACTTTTATCTAGATCAAATAGCTGCTGATTTGCCCATACATCACAACTATCATGAGCCACAAAAATGGGTATATCACCAATAATATTGACCTGCCATTGTCTAGCATACTTTTTTAAATCCTGCCATTGGCTAAAGAAGATAAATTGCAAAAAAGTGTGATAGGCGATATCATCTGCCAGCAATTTTTCATAATTCTGCAAAGCTGCCTGCTCTCGTGAAGCAACTCCTTTAGGCCACAGATGCCATGGAAGATCATTAAAATGAGTTTTTAAAGCCATAAACAGGGTGTATTCCTTAAGCCAAGTATTGTGGGTAATTCTAAATGCCTCAAAATCCTGAGGCATACTTCCCTGGCTAAAAGCTGTAAAGGCTTTATGCAATAGGGCTTCCTTATATTCTTTGACTTTAGCAAATTCCACCTGCTCTTTATGAAACTCAGGAACCTGTCCTAGCTCTTGTGCTGTTAAAAGCCCCAAACTCACTAATTTATCTAAGGATATTAGTAGAGGATTCCCTGCAAAAGCAGAGGGACACTGATAGGGTGAATGACTATTCCCAACAGGATTAAGTGGTAACACCTGCCATATTTTTTGCTTGCTCTTATGCAAGAAATCAATAAAAGCATACGCCTCTTTTCCTAAATCCCCAATGCCATATTTAGAAGGCAACGAGGTAGGATGCAGTAGAATTCCAGCCTGACGAGGAAAGAAACTCTTTTCCCGCTGCAAAAGAACCTTTCCTTCCAAAGGCTGTAGCTGTACTGTCAGCATGCCTTTTACAACAGGTATTTCCTGCTTATCATCTAATAGATCTACCATGCTTCCATGACACCATTTTCGAATGGGAAGTTCCACGGTTATGGATTGATCTACACTAGTGTTTAATAAAATGACTGCCGTATTATCCTGCGCCACCTGATCGAAAACATTCTTACCATTACTTATTTTGCGAATATAGCCATAAACATGTTCATGGACAGGCAAAGAAATCCATTCTCCTGTTTTGAAAACATCATAGGCATTACGCATTGCAATGACTTGTTTATACCAAGCCAATAGCTCTTCATTTTCTTGCCCCCAAGGATAGGTCCTACGGTTAAAGGGGTCCTTATATCCTTCTACGCCAGCTTCATCTCCATAATAAATGCAGGGAACTCCAGGAAAAGT
Organism: Pelosinus sp.; assembly: GCA_029239675.1. Classification (GTDB taxonomy): domain Bacteria; phylum Bacillota; class Negativicutes; order DSM-13327; family DSM-13327; genus Pelosinus. Next base: position 15,208 of record JARBUM010000028.1, read on the forward strand.
CATTTGCCATAAGGTCAACATCTTTAGCCTGGCTATCCCTAGTTGCTGTTTTTCAGGTGGCAAACGGTATTCAGCCTGCTGGGCTACGGTCAAATTTTCAGAAGAAGGGGCTTCTCCCAGCAGGGTCAATATTCTAGGCACATCATGACTGCCAATTAAATTCATCATGGCATAAAAATTCTGACGAGGATAATTTTCCGCCAAGCTCATAAATAGCCGATGAGTAGCAGAAGCATCAATAACACCTAAGATAAACTCCAGTACAATCTTCCGAAAAGGATAATTCATTACAGAATCCAATTCCTCGCCCTGCAAATACTTCCTAAGCTTTCCATAGCTTTGCTTATTGGAAGCATCTTCCCAAACCTCACCAATGAGTACACTTTCCGGATCTACCTTTTTCATTGTTTTATATATTCTTTTAATAAATTCATCAGGCAGTTCATCTGCCACATCCAAACGCCAACCTTTAGCCCCTAGCTGCAGCCATTGTTTGATCACACTGTCCTTACTCTCAATTATAAAATCAATATAGGACGGTTCATTTTCTTCCACATTGGGCATGGTATCAATACCCCACCAAGCCTCATAAGAATCCGGATATTCTTTAAACCGATACCAATTATAATAAGGCGATTGCTTAGACTGATAAGCACCTACCTCAGGATAATTTCCTTCCCGATTGAAATAAATACTATCACTGCCTGTATGACTAAAGACACCATCTAAGATAACGGCAATACCGTATTCTTTTGCCCGGTCACATAACTGGGTAAAGGCCTGGTTATTACCAAGCATAGGATCTACGCTTTTATAATCACCTGTATCATAGCGATGATTACTAGGTGACGCAAAGATAGGGTTGAAATAGATAACACTAATTCCTAACTCTTTTAGATACGGCAGTTTAGTAATAACGCCTTGCAGATTTCCGCCAAAAAAGTCATATGACACAATTCTCCCTGTAGCTGCATCCCGAATATAATAAGGATTATTATCCCAATGAGCATGAATTACACTTCCCTTGGGAGCTGATAAAAGCTGTCCATCTGCTGTTTCTTTATAAAAGCGATCTGTAAAAATTTGATACATAACAGCTTCTTTAAACCAATCAGGAGTAACTGCCCCCCTCTTGAATACAGTAATCTGATATCCGGGAGGTTCTTCTTCATAGAGTTGACCCGCGCCGCCCAAACCATCTGATTTATTGCCATAGTAATACATCTTATCTTCTACACGGATGATAAAGTAGTACCATACAATACAGGGAGCCAAGGGAGCATTTATCTGCACTCGATAGAGCATACTATCAGCAGGTCCTTCTAATAAGGTCATGGGAATTTTTTCTTCGCCCCGATCCTCTTGCCATAATCGAAGCACGACACTCACAGGTGGAATAATCCCATGAATTTTTAGATGTAGAACAAGGGGTTCATTACAATAAACAGCCCCAAAGGGGCTGCGAAAAAACTCCAATTGTGAATCATGAATAATAGACTCTTGCTTCATATTGTTTTCCTCACTTTCAGTTAGGAAAGTACTTCGCTGGAAAGCTCTATTTCTACATTCAAACCGATTCTGTTAACTTTTTATAAATTCCTTTGTATTCACTAGCTGATTTGCGCCAGCTATAATCACTATTCATGGCATTTTCCACTATTTTATTCCAACATTCCTTATTCTGAAATGTTTTCAGTGCCCAATTCACAGTATCCAACATCTCATGAGCATTATAGTTAACAAAGGTAAAACCATTCCCTTCCGCTGTCTGTTCATCGAAGGATTTTACCGTATCTCGTAAACCACCAATTTCCCGTACAATAGGAAGGCATCCGTAACGCATGGCGATAAGCTGCCCTATACCGCAAGGCTCATACAAGGAGGGCATCAAGAACATATCGGCACCAGCATAAATTTGATGAGCCAAATCTTCATCAAACATAATATTCGCAGAAAATTTCCCTGGATACTGCCAAGCCATATATTTAAAAAAGTTTTCATATCTGGCTTCCCCAGTTCCCAGAATCACCAATTGAATATCATACACTTCTTTTCCTGTAGCTGCTGCCTGCTTCATCAGATCTTGAAGCATTCTCTCGATTAAATCTAAGCCTTTTGGGCTAACCAAACGAGAAACGATGGCGATTATCGGCACTTCTGGGCGAACCGGTAGACCTAAGCGAGCCTGTAACTCTGTCTTATTTTTCTTTTTATTCTCCAGCGTATTTACATCGTAATTACTGGAAATGAGTTTATCCGTAGCTGGATTATAGACTTCATAATCGATGCCATTTACAATCCCCACTAAGTCATTTTGGCGTTTTCGTAAGAATCCATCTAGCTCTTCACCAAAATAAGGGTCTTGGATTTCCTGAGCATAACTTCTGCTAACAGTAGAAATCATATGGGAATATGCCAGACCACCCTTCATAAAGTTAACAGCCTCGTGGAATTCCACACCATCTTGTGTGAAATACTTCCAGTCAAGACTCAATATATCATGCAAAATATCCTTGGAAAATACACCTTGATACCCCAGATTATGGATGGTGAATAGTGTCTTAATCTCTTTGCTCCCTGGCTTGCCAAGATAATGGGCATCCAATAAAACACTAACCATTCCCGTATGCCAATCATGACAATGAATGACATCAGGCAGAAAATCAATCTTATCCAGTGATTCCACTACAGCACGGCAGAAAAAGCCAAACCGTTCCGCATCATCTGGGTAACCATAACAACCATGCCTTTTAAAATAATATTCATTATCGACAAAATAGAAGGTTACTCCTTCATAAACAAACTCTAAAATGCCGCAATATTGCTGTCTCCAGCCGACCTGCACAGAAAAGTGATTTTTAAACACCATTTGGGACTTAAAGCGTTCGGGTATGTCCTGATAATTAGGCATAATTACCCTGGCATCAACGCCCTGCTTGATTAACTCTTTCGGTAATGATCCAATTACATCCCCTAACCCACCTGTTTTTGCAAAAGGCACCGCTTCCGCGGCTGCGATTAGTACTTTTATCATAGTTTAAATCACCCGTCCTTTCTTGATTACAAGGGGATAAGTAAATTCACCTTTCAACTGCTTATTTGCAGTTATATGTACATCCTTGTCACAAATAACATTTTCTAATATTACGCCTGGACCAATATTCCCCTTCTGCATAATAACACTATTTTTAATATATGCTCCCTTATGCACTTTTACGCCGCGAAATAAAATACTATTTTCTACTTTTCCCTCGACATAACATCCACTGGCAATCAGGGAATTGGTTACTTCCGTCTCATTGATATATTTAGCTGGCGGCTCATCCTTTACTTTTGTATAAATCAAGCCTGACTTAAAGAATAGTTCCTTCCAAATATGAGGACTCAGTAATTCCATGCTATGTTGAAAGTAACTTTGCAAGGAATTAATTCGTGCCACATAACCTTGATGATGAAAACCATATACTTTTAATTTATTAACATTTTTGATAATACAATGTTTAACAAAATCATAGTCACCATTGTTAATGCAATTCTTCACCAAGTCAATCAGTAATTCTTTTTCCATAATGAACATATCCATGGACATATTTTGATAACCGCCTGAATCTCTAAACTCTCGCACTTCAAGAACCTGTCCCTCTGGGCCTAACTCCAATGTATTGGCCCTTAGGCAATCATGTGTGCTGCAATTGGCTTTCGTATATAAGGCTGTAATTTCAGCTCCTGTATTCTTATGAAAATCCAGAACCTCTCTATAATCTAAATTACTCACGATGTTGGCTCCAGCAATGACAACATATTTCTGACGGCTTTGATAAAGATAGTCTAAATTGCTATATAAATTTTCTACATCCCCCCGATGCATCTGCATCGGCGTTTTGGTATAAGCTGGCGGGAGAACAAATAGGCCATCCCGTTTACGAGCTAAATCCCAATCTTTACCGGAACGTAAGTGATCTACTAAGGAGCGATATTTATGTTGGATAAAAATACCTACATTAGAAATTTCTGAGTTTACCATATTTGACAAGACAAAATCAATTAACCGATAACGACCAGCAAAGGGAATGGAAGCTATTGAGCGCGAGCGGCTTAATTCTCCTAAATATTCATCTGCCTCATTAAGATTAATAATTCCCATTAAATCGATCATATTTATGATTCCTCCCTTTTGCAAAAATCATCTTCTGCAGGGCTACATGAAATACTTTCTTCCACTGTAGCATGAGGAGGAATGATCATATCAGCATCCAACACCACAATTTCCTGCTGCCCCATCACATTTTTACCTGCTACTACTGCCCCTTGTTTTACTACTGTATTGCGCCCAAGAATCGCCTTATCAATCACTACATTATCTTCTATATGTACTTGTGGCATAATAATCGAGTTTTTGACTTTAGCCCCTTGCCCCACATAGGCATCGCGAAATACGATAGAATTTTCTACTTCACCTAAAATCAAACATCCTTCACCAATGACTGAGTTTTTGACTTTGGCAGTAGCAGAGGCATAGTGTGGCGGCCTGGGGGGATTTGCAGAATAAATGCGCCACTTTGAATCATAGAGATTAAGCTCCGGTTGTTCACCTAATAAATCCATATTTGCCTGCCAGTAACTTTCTATCGTGCCTACGTCTTTCCAATATCCTTTAAAAGGATAAGCCATAAGATTACGATCCTCTGCCAGCATTTTAGGGATAATATCATGCCCAAAATCATGGCTTGAATCCACATTCGGCTCATCTTCTAATAAATATTTCCTTAAAACTGACCAACTAAATATATAAATTCCCATAGATGCCAAATTGCTTTTTGCTTCTCTAGGCTTTTCCTCAAATTCAATTACACGCTGTTCTTTATCCGTATTCATAATTCCGAATCGGCTGGTTTCATCCCACGGCACTTCAATCACGGCAATGGTAGCATCCGCCTTTTTTCTTTGATGAAATTCTAACATTAAGGAGTAATCCATCTTATAAATATGGTCCCCAGATAGTATGAGTACGGTTTCCGGATTAAATTGATCAATAAAATTGATGTTCTGACAAATGGCATCCGCTGTGCCTTTATACCATTCTCCACCCTGCTCTTTTACAAAAGGAGGCAGTATAAACACACCACCATTCATTCTATCCAAATCCCAAGCACTGCCAAGACCGATATAACTATTTAATGCAAAGGGCTTGTATTGAGTAAGTACACCAACTGTGTCAATTCCTGAGTTATTACAATTACTTAAGGGAAAATCAATAATACGGTATTTACCACCAAAAGGAACTGCTGGTTTAGCTAATTTCTGTGTTAAGATACCAAGACGACTTCCTTGTCCCCCTGCCAACAACATAGCCACACACTCTTTTTTGTGCATAATAACGCCCCTCACTGTTAAAAATCTTTTCTATCTCCTATTTTGACACCTCTACTTACACTTTTAGTCTTTGCGCGCATCTCCAACTTGCTTGAAAATTTTCTTTAAATAGATAGTAGCCAAGGGTGGGACCGTAATCGTTAGAGACTGAGAATGATCATGCCAACCCACTTCTTCTGCTGCCAATATTCCTGTATTTTTTTGTCCGGAGCCACCAAATTGTTCTTCATCACTATTAAAGACTTCCTGATAAAACCCTGTAGCAGGTACTCCAATTCGATAGGAATGATGAACCTTAGGTGTGAAATTACACACTGCAATTAAGAATACTTCCGGATTGTTGGTCTTACGCATAAAGCAAATAACACTCTGTATGTAGTCACTGCAGTCAATCCATTCAAAGCCTTGCCAATTGCTATCTACTTCCCATAAAACTCTTTCCTGGTTATAAAAACCATTTAATCTGCGGCAATACTCTTGCATTTTCCCATGCATAGGAGACTCTACCAAGTGCCAATCTAGACTTTCATGATCTTGCCACTCAATAAATTGACCAAATTCGCTACCCATAAACAATAATTTTTTACCTGGATGGGCCATCCAATAACCATAAAAGGCTCGCAGGTTGGCAAATTTTTGCCAATAGTCTCCAGGCATTTTATCAAGCATTGATTTTTTCCCATGTACCACCTCATCGTGGGATAAGGGTAAGATAAAATTCTCAGAAAAGGCATACATAAAAGAAAAAGTTAGCAAATGATGGTTCCACTTACGATGTACAGAATCCGTTGCCATATAACGCAACATGTCATTCATCCAACCCATATTCCATTTAAAGTTAAAACCTAATCCCCCGCTATACGTAGGCCAAGATACCATAGGCCAGGAAGTCGATTCTTCGGCCATCATAAGCACATGGGGACACTGGGCAAATACGACTTCATTTAATTTACGCAGGAAAGCTGCCCCTTCTAAATTACCGTCACCCCCATACTGGTTAGGCGTCCAATCCCCTGCTTCCCTACCATAATTTAAATATAAAATATTAGAAACAGCGTCCACCCGAATACCATCAATATGATACACGTCTAGCCAAAATAAGGCGTTGGATATGAGAAAGCTTACTACTTCCGTACGTCCCAAATCAAAGTTGGCAGTCCCCCAGCCTTTATTCTCGGCACGTTGAACATCAGCATATTCATATAAGGGTGTGCCATCAAAACACCTGAGTCCATGATCGTCTTTACAAAAATGCCCTGGTACCCAGTCTACAATCACACCAATTCCATACTCATGACAGGTATCAACCAAATACATAAAATCATCTGGAGTACCGTAGCGACTGGTGATAGCATAATATCCTGTGGCTTGATAACCCCAAGACCCGTCAAAGGGATGTTCTGCGACAGGCATCATTTCAATATGCGTATAACCCATTCCAGCCACATATTGAGGAAGAAGTTCTGCCAGTTGGCGATATGTCAGCACCGTATTGTCTTCGCCTCGCCGCCAGGAGCCTAAATGCACCTCATAAATCAATACAGGCTGCTCAGTTACTGGTTTTCTCTTCTTTGACTGCCAATTTGCATCCTTCCATTGATAGCTATTTAGATTGTATACCTGGGAAGCAGTTTCAGGACGGAGCTGGGCATAAAAGGCATAGGGATCAGCTTTTATTAGCTTTTGTCCTCCAGCAGTCAGTATCTCATATTTATAAATGTCTCCCACCTTAATCCCAGGAATAAACAGTAACCATATACCTGACTGTCCAATACGCTCCATGACATGCTTATCACCCTGCCAATGATTAAAGTCTCCAACAACTCGCACCTCTTTGGCATTTGGTGCCCATAAAGTAAAGCGTACACCAGATCTGCCATGCTCCTCAGTGACATGGGCTCCTAATAGCTGATAACTACGAAAGTTGCTTCCTTCATGAAACAAATATAAATCTTCCTGACTTATCGGTGAAACATGGATCGCCATACACTACCTCCCCCCATCATTTACTCTCTTCTTACGGTTTGGTAATTACTACAGGCTTTGTATGCCAAATGTCATGAGCATATTCGCAAATGGTACGGTCACTAGAAAATATACCAGCTTGAGCAATGTTATGAATACTCATCTCTGTCCATGCATCTTTCTGTTTATACCGTTTATCTAACTCTACTTGTGCCTTAGCATAGGCGTCAAAATCCTGTAAGACAAAAAATTCATCATTATCAGCCAGCAAAGAGTTGTACAAGGGTCTAAATTCTTCCGCTTGATAAGGCAAAAAGCCATTTACTAATTGTTCTAGAACCGTTTTTATCCTTATATCACTGTTATATACCTGCCAAGCATTATATCCACCGTGATTATAGTAATCAAACACTTGTTGACTAGTCAGACCGAAAATAAAGATATTATCATCGCCCACAGCATCATGGATTTCCACATTTGCCCCATCCAGAGTGCCAATTGTAACCGCTCCATTCAGCATAAACTTCATATTTCCTGTACCTGACGCTTCTTTACTAGCCGTAGATATTTGTTCACTCACATCTGCTGCAGGAAAAAGTAGTTCGCCTAAAGACACACTGTAGTTTTCTAGGAAAATAACCTTTAATTTCCCCTTAATATCTTTATCCTTGTTAATTAAAGATGCTAAGACACTAATCAATTTGATAGTTTGCTTGGCTATATAGTAACCCGGTGCTGCCTTGCCCGCGAAAATAAAGGTACGAGGCGTAATGGGAAGAGAGGGGTTCTCCTTTAATCGATTATATAGATCCATGATATGAAATATGTTAAGCATCTGACGTTTGTAAGAGTGAATCCGTTTTATATGAACATCAAAAATGGAACGAGCATCAACTGCAACGCCTGTTTTCTCCTTAATATAGTTAGCAAGTATTTTTTTATTATTGTGCTTCACTTTCCGAATTTTTTCTTGTACTGCCTTATCTGTCGCAAATTTCCCAAACTCTTCTAATTTTTGCGGTTCTGTGATCCAATTTGAACCAATACAATCAGTGACAATAGCAGCAAGTTCGGGATTTGCCTTTACGATCCAACGCCTGTGGGCAATCCCATTGGTCTTATTATTAAATTTATTGGGATAAAAATCATGGAAATCTGACATAATGTGTTCTTTTAAAATATCCGTATGGATTTGTGCTACGCCATTCACACTATGACTGCCAACTACCGCTAGCCTAGCCATATGCACCATATTATCGGCAATCACAGCCATACCTCTAATCTTATCCCAGTCTCCAGGATATTTTTCCCATAAACTATGACAAAAACGTTCATTAATCTCATGTACAATCATATACATCCTTGGCAACAAGGACTTAAACATCTCCACAGGCCACGTTTCTAATGCTTCTGGCATAATGGTATGATTGGTATAAGAGATTGTTTCCGTAGTAATCTTCCAAGCTTCATTCCAGGACAAACCCTCTTGATCCATCAATAGACGCATCAGCTCTGGTACGGCTATGGCTGGATGAGTATCATTAATATGAACAGCTACTTTTTTGGACAAATATTTCATGGAGTTGTGCTTCTTTTTGTATCGCCTGATAATACTTTGTAATCCGGCAGAAACAAAGAAGTATTGTTGTTTTAAACGCAGAAGACGTCCCTCATAAAAATTATCTTGTGGATATAATATCTTGGATATCAAGCCAACGGAAGTCCTATACTCCATTGCCTCTAAATATTCACCCCTGTTAAAAGAAGCAAGATCGAATCCATCATTTAACGATTCTGCACTCCATAGCCGTAAGGTATTTACCGTATTATTATAATAACCAGCAACGGGGACATCATAAGGAACCGCTAATACAGCCTCATAATTTTCATGAGTGAATACCCATTTATCCCCTTGCTGGTCACTTTTAATGGTACCGCCAAATTTGACTTCTACCGCTTTATCTGCCTTACGGAATTCCCAAGCATAGCCGTCCTGCAGCCAATTATCAGGTAATTCCACCTGGTTATGATCTACAATCTTTTGTTCAAACAAACCATATTTATAACGAATACCACAGCCGTGCCCAGGTATTCCAACTGCTGCCATAGACTCCATAAAACATGCCGCTAAGCGACCCAAGCCACCATTACCCAGTCCTGGATCTGATTCTTGTTTTTCTAATTCATCTAAATCAATACCAAGCTCCGCTAGAGCCTCCCGATATGGCTCCTTAACCCCACTATTGACTAAATGCATATCTAAGGCCTTTCCCAGAAGAAATTCCATGGAAAAATAATAAACCTGTTTTACATCCTTCTCCGTATATTGCCTATTTGTCTCTATCCAATTCTTACTAATGCAATCACGAATAACTCGGCTCAGGGCCATATATTTGTTATTAATAGATGCTTCCTCAATCCCTTTACCAAACATGGTTTGCAGATTGTTTACAAAAATGACTTTAAATTCATCCTTATCCATTAACATGCAGCCTGTCCCCCTTATTCAAAACTACAATGTAGTATTCAATTCCTGTTGGCTAATCTTGCTGTTTTCTGACATAATTTCATTATTTCTTATATAATACTACTTTCCCATCCCTCTAGAAAATCCTTCTTTTTGCTATTAAAATGTCCGTATTTTTTTGCAAGCTCTTATTAGATTTTCTATTTTTTATTACAATAATTTTTGCTAACAAAAATTATTGGGGATATACTTTACAACTAAGTATATCCCCAATAATACTTCATCTTCTTATGGGCGACCCAGTTAAATTCCAAACATCTGTAGCATATTCCCTAATTGTTTTATCACTTGAAAATAAACCCGAATGAGCAATATTTTGCAAACACATAGACAGCCATTGTTGCCTACCTCGGAACTTAACATCCAATCGCTGATGAGCATCAGCATAGGCCGCAAAATCCTTTAGAGCAAAAAACTCATCATTATTCCGTAGCAAATAATCATATAAAGGTCTAAATTCTTCTTTTTCATCAGGCAAAAAGCCATTCACTAACTGCTCTAATACTTTTTTTACTCTCATATCTTCATTGTAGATATCCCAAGCATTATATCCTCCATGGTTATAATAATGCAAAGCTTGCTCAGCCGTGAGACCAAAAATTATAATATTTTCCGGACCAACTGCGTCCTTTATCTCAATATTAGCACCATCCAATGTCCCAATGGTAATAGCCCCATTCATCATAAATTTCATATTACCTGTACCAGAAGCTTCTTTACTAGCAGTAGAAATTTGTTCACTTACGTCTGCTGCAGGAAAAAGCATTTCCCCTAAAGACACACTATAATTCTCCAGGAAAACAACTTTCAGTTTATTTTGGATGGATTGATCGCGATTAATTATTGTCCCTAAGATGTTAATCAATTTTATGGTTTGCTTTGCAATATAATATCCTGGTGCCGCCTTACCAGCAAAAATAAATGTCCTTGGCACCATATCAAGATTTGGGTTTTCCTTTAATTCATTATACAAATGCATGATATGCAGCACATTTAATATCTGACGCTTATAAGCATGAATACGCTTAATGTGCACATCAAATATAGAATTTAGGTTTACAGTAATACCATAATTATGATAAATATAGCTCGTTAATCGTTGTTTATTCTTCAGCTTTATATCCGCTAACTGCTCTTTAAAAGCAATGTCCCGAGAAAAATTGCGCAGGGATAGCAGTTCACTAGGATCTGTAATCCAACGGTCTCCAATGGAACTACTAATTAAATCTGCTAGATACGGATTGGCCTTTAGTAGCCAACGACGATGGGTAATCCCATTCGTTTTGTTATTAAACTTATCAGGAGTATGATGATAAAAATTATGCATCAGGTATTTCTGTAGAATTTCTGTATGTAACTTTGCCACACCATTTACACTATAACTCCCCACTACCGCTAAACGGGCCATATGCACTACTCCATGGGCAACCACTGCCATATCACTAATATAGCCCCACTGTCCAGGGTATTTCTTCCAAAGTTCCTTGCAAAATCGCTCATTAATTTCCTCAACAATCATATAAATCCGTGGCAGCAAGTTTTTAAATATTTCTACAGGCCATGTTTCAAGCGCCTCAGGCAGAACAGTGTGATTGGTATAAGATATGGTCTTAGTCGTGATCTTCCAGGCCTCATCCCATCCCATTTGCTCTTCATCCATCAATATCCGCATAAGCTCTGGTACAGCTAACGCTGGATGTGTATCGTTAATATGCACAGAAATTTTTTCCGGCAACATGTTAAGATCATGATAGGTGGACTTAAATCCCTCTATGATACTCTGTAACCCTGCAGACACAAAGAAATACTCCTGTTTTAATCGCAGTAACCGCCCCTCCACATGAGTATCATCGGGATATAAATATTTAGAAATTCTCTCTACAGAATTTTTATATTCCACTGCCTTCAAAAAATCACCACGGTTACAAAATGTGAAATAACAATCATTATGAGCTAGCTCTGCACTCCATAACCGAAGGGTATTTACCGTATTATTTTGATATCCTACCATGGGAATATCATAAGGCACCGCTAATACCACTTCGGTATTTTCGTGAATATAGTGGGTCCTGCCATCTGCCTTTTTTATACTTCTTACACTACCACCAAAGGCTACCTCTACAGCTTTATCTGTTTTACGGTACTCCCATATGTAACCATCTCTTAACCAATTATCCGGCAGCTCTACCTGATAGTTTTTTACTATTTTTTGCTCAAACAAACCATAGGCATACCGAATGCCACAACCATGCCCTGGAAGAGCTAAGGCTGCCATGGAGTCTAGAAAGCAAGCCGCCAACCTTCCCAGGCCTCCATTGCCTAATCCCGCATCCGGTTCCTCCTGTATTAAAGCAGCAAGATCAATCCCCATTTCCCCCAGTCCCTCTTGGCAGACTTCTTTTAATCCCATATTGAATAAGTTCATGTCCAGTAATTTACCCAATAGAAATTCAATAGAAAAATAATAAAGTTGTTTATCGCCTTGAGCCTTATACTGCTGATTTGTCTTTATCCAATTAGGGCTAATATAGTCACGCAACAGACTTCCTAATGTTACATATTGCTCATGAGTACTGGCTTCTTCTAAACTCTTACCATGCAAAGCTTGCATTTTATGACTATAGGCTTTTTTAAAGTTATCTTTATCTATCAACAAAAAAAACCTCCCGAAATGAATAATTCTGAAGGATAATCTTTTGTTCGCCCCATTCTCCTTCCACTGCTTTTACACCACAGTACCCTTTGCTACCACTAAAGGATAATTTTTCTCTCCCTTTAGCCATTTCCCCTGAGTAATACAAACATTCTTATCACATATGACATTCTCGACAATCGTATTCTCAGCGATTTCACATTTCTGCATAATAATACTATCTTTAATATATGCGCCCTTATGCACCTTTACTCCGCGAAATAAAATACTATTTTCTACCCGCCCCTCAATAATACAACCGTTAGCAACCATGGTATTAAACGTTCTGGCATTTTCCTTATACTTTACAGGGGCTTCATCCTTAACTTTTGTATAAACAAGCCCTGATTTAAAAAATAGCTCCTCCCACTTCTCCGGTTTCAATAAATCCATATTATGACGATAATAATTTTTTATGGAATCAATTCTGGCAGCATAACCTTTATAAAGATAACCATACATCTTTAATTTATCCACATTTCTAATTAAAATATCTTTTACAAAGTCCCATCCGCCCCGTGCCTGACAATCCTTAATCAAATTTACCAATAAACCCTTTTCGATAATATACATTTCCATGGATATTTTGCGTGATGCTGACTTGTGGAAACTGCTGCCCATGTCTATAATACGACCATCTGGCTGACAATCTAGGGTGGTATATTGTAGTAGCTCATCTTCCATTTCATATTCCTTATACAATATGGTTATATCAGCGCCCATATCTTGATGAAATTTAAAGGCTTTACGATAATTTAGATTGCAAACAATATGACTGCCAGCAATCAGCATATACTCCTGCCTACTGCTTTCAATATAATCTAAGTTGTTATAGAAATTTTCTATATTTCCCCGGCATCCTCCCGCTGAACATGAATTGGGACTAGGAGGCAAAATAAATAACCCATCTCTTTTCCTCGCCAAATCCCACTCTTTTCCTGAACGTAAATGGTCCATTAATGCCCGATATTTATCTTGTACCAAAATACCTACATTTTGCATACCCGAATTTACCATATTCGATAAAATAAAATCGATTAGCCGATACCTGCCGCCAAAAGGAAGAGCAGCCAATGGCCTTCCCAAGGTTAGCTCTTTTAATAAATCCTGACCAGCGTTTAAATTAATAATTCCCATTACATTTTGCATCTTATCCCACCTGTTTCTGCTTACTTATAATACCATTACCCAAAATATCCCCATCACTCGGTATCACTATGTTCTCATCAATCACACAAATACCTTCATGACTCATTGAACCAATCACAGCTCCTCCTTCTATTAAACATTTTCGCCCAATAATCCCACGGTAAATCTGAGCATGGGCACCAATGGTTACATAGGGCATAATGATGGAATCTTTTACTCTTGCACCTTCCTCAATGCGTACCCCGGGAAAAATCACAGAGTTCTCCACCTCACCAAAGATCGAGCACCCTTCACTCACTAAAGATCGTGTTACTGTGGCTGTAGCACCAATATAATGAGGCGGCCTGGTAGGATTTACAGAATAGATACGCCAATTGGGATTATATAAATCTAGCTCAGGATCATCTGCCAGCAAATCCATATTGGCCTCCCAAAAGCTTTCTACCGTTCCCACATCTTTCCAATACCCTTTAAAATAATAAGCAAATAAACGATGGCCATCTGTCAGCAACTTAGGAATAATATCTTTGCCAAAATCATGGCTAGAAAGAGCATTTTTACGATCTTCCTCCAAGCTTTTTCGTAATAATCGCCAATTAAAAATATATATCCCCATAGATGCTAAGTTGCTCTTTGCATCTTTGGGCTTTTCGACAAACTCTGTAATTCTACCATTTTCATCTGTATTCATAATGCCAAAACGTGAAGCCTCATGCCAGGGCACCTCAATAACAGAGATCGTAGCCTCTGCTTTTTGCTTCTTGTGATGTTCCAGCATAATGGAATAGTCCATATTGTAAATATGATCCCCGGACAAGACCAGTACATAGTTAGGGTTGATCATATCAATAAAATTTAAGTTT
>JARBUM010000118.1 GCA_029239675.1 Pelosinus sp.
TTAGTTGTAATGAGACCAGGCAAACCGGTTCTTCTTGAAGAAGATGTATCTTTTCTGGCCAAGATCGTTTTTCTCGTAAGATTGCCACACTTACATCGTTCTTTTGTAACAGAGAAATTAACCGTGAGCTTAACTCCGTTTTCAAATTGATTTCGATGCCAGGGAAGCAATCTTTAAATTTTCGAAGTATGGGCGGGAGTCTGTATTGGGCAAAGATATGAGAAACGCCAAGGTGTAGAGTGCCATGAATTGTTGATTCCATGCTTCTAACATATTCTTTTGTTATAGCAAGATTTTTTAGCATTTCTTCTGCATATTGCAAGATATATTCACCTTGAGCAGTCAAGATGGATCCGTCAGAACGTCGATTTAGTATTTTTACTTTGAAATCAGTTTCTAGTCTTTTCAGACGATATGTAAGTGATGGCTGCGAGATGTAAAGGCGTGCAGCCGCTTTAGTGATACTGCCTTCTTCGTAAACCATTTTCAAGGCGATTAGATCATTGTCATTCATATTGCTCCTCCAGTAAGACATAAAAAATTTTTATGGGCTTTTTTTTGAATTTTCTATTTCTTATTATGTAATTAAGTATACTATACTTTTGTTAAATAATAAAAAAATATGTAGATTATAGTTTAGTTCTTATTCGTTCTTAATACAAGATTGTTATTAGTTTGGAGGATAGCATGATTGATTAAGGCGGGATTTGACTAAGAAAGGAGGTGCTGTGGTGATTTACAGTTTGTAGCAAGCATTTTTAGGCCTATGTTATATGAGCGAACAAAGAAAAAAGGAGGAAAACATCTATTATGAATGTACTTGCCGCGATTCTAGTTATAGTTGTGATTGGTTGGTTAGTTATAAAAAAATATAAGCCTCAGACGGTGTTGCTTCTCGGTGGTCTTATATTAATGCTGCTAGCATATGTTATGGGATATACTATGAAATTTGTACCAGATAAACAGTCTACAGGTTTCTTCTTTTTTGACATGTTTGAATACGTCAATCAGTTAACTACTAAAGATGTCGCTGGACTGGGCTTAATGATTATGTCTGTTACCGGATTTGCCAAATATATGGATCATATTGGTGCTAGTTCGACATTAGTACATCTCGCTATGAAACCGTTAGGGCGCCTCAATGCGCCATATATAGTAATGTCGTTAAGCTTTCTGTTATGCATGTTTATGGCTTTATTTATTCCCAGCGCTTCAGGATTAGCGATGCTGATGATGGTTACAGTATTTCCTATTTTGGTAAAGGTAGGTATTAGCCGTATAGCAGCAGCTTCTGTTGTCAGTACAGGACATTTATTGGATATTGGACCCGCTTCAGCTACTAGCCTACTAATTGCCAAAACATCTAATATTAGCGTTAACCAATACTTTGCAGACTACCAAATTCCGGTGTATATCATTACTGGTATTTGTGCTGCAATATCTCATTATTTCTGGCAAAAATTCTTAGATCGAAGAGATGTTGAAAAATATTCTGGAGATCAAGATTTTAAAGCAGTAGTTTCGGAAAAGCAAATGGAGGGAATGGCACCGCCTGGACCTGGTTATTATGTTGTTTTACCGTTATTACCACTTATATTCCTGCTTGGTTTCAGTGAATATGCCATTGCAACAATAAAAATGAACGTTGTATTAGCCATGTTCTTAAGCTTATTTATAAGTATGATTTGCGAATTTATTAGACAGTGGGACTTTAAAAAAGTTTGTGCAAGTATTCAAATTTTCTTTAAAGGCATGGGAGAACAGTTTACCATGACGGTAACATTAATTGTGGCTGGCGAAACCTTTGCCTATGGTCTGCAGTCTATTGGTGTTGTGGATGCAGTTGTTAACGGTTCACAGGGGATGGGGATAAGTGCATCTTTTATTACGCTAGGGATTGTTAGTATTATTACAATATTCAGTATCATCATGGGATCGGGTGTGGCACCTATGTTTGCCTTTACCCCATTAATTCCCAATATTGCTAAAGGATTAGGTGCAAATTCTGCAGCGATGTTGCTGCCAATGCAAAATGCATCTAGCTTGGGCCGCATTATTTCGCCCATCAGTGCTGTAATGATTGCCGTAGCAGGTATTGCCAATGTATCAGCAATAGAACTGGTAAAACGCAACTCTGTACCCGTCATATTATCCTTGGTGGTCTCAACCATTTGCGCTTTAATATTGAATTAAATTCAATCCTAAAACAAAAACCGTTTGCTAATCGATTCTTACAAATGCCAATTTTAGATTACTTAGCAATAATAAAAAGGTCGGAGGAGAGTGTATTATTTATGAGTGTTTCAGATTATTTATTTCATCTAGACATCTCTACGAAAGCTTTAATGAGTCATGTTGCAAAAATTTCTAGTTGGGCTAGGATTGCTGGTTCAGAAGAAGAAGCAAAATCATTTGAGTATATTAAGGAACAGCTTAAAGATATAGGCGCAGAAGTGACGTTAATGCATCATGATGCCTATATTAGCTTGCCAGAATCGGCATCATTGGTAATAGATGGTATCCAATTTCCTTGCCAGACACATTCTATGGTTCCCTCAACGGGAGCGTCAGGGCTACAGGCAGATATTGTATATGTTTCCGGTGGCAAATCTAGGTTGTCTAAGGAAAATATCTGCGATAAGATTGTTATGATTGATGGAAGAGCGGTAGCCGAGCCGGTTTGGTTAGCTCAAGAACTGGGTGCTGCCGGTGTGATATTTATTTCCGGCAAAAACATATATGAGATGTGCATTTCGAAAGTCTGGGGATCGCCAACAAAAGATGAGATTGAGCATCTTCCCAAAATTCCGGTTGTCTCAGTTACTCAGGTCACTGGGGATTTAATTAAAGAGAAGATTACTAGTGGTAGGGTTGCAGCGACTCTTACTACTTCGGTAAGGACAGAGTGGTGCCAGATACCACTTTTAACAGCTGAGGTAAAAAGCAGCTATAGTCCGGAAAAGTTTGTCATGCTTTCAGGCCATGTGGACTCATGGTATTATGGAGCGACGGATAATGCTGCCGCCAATGCTGTAATGCTTGAAATTGGCAGATTAGCGGTCAAAAATAGGACAAGGCTTTGCCGCACTTTGCGTCTAGTCTTCTTTTCCGGTCATTCTCAGGGGCGATATGCTGGTTCATCCTGGTATTCAGATCACTTCTGGGAAGATTTGCATAAGAATTGTTTCTTAAATATAAATGTGGACGTCCTTGGCTGTAAAGGTGCCGAAGATGTAACGAAGGCGGTGACGATGGCTGAGTCCAAAGGAGTAATAGTGGAGGTAGTCAAAAAGATTACGGGTGCAGATTTTAAGGGTAAGCGCTATGCTAGGCATGCAGATCAGTCTTTTTGGGGGGCGGGGGTTTCATCGGCACTCGCATCATTTTCTAAGCAGACAGCGAAAATTCAAGAGAGTGGGGCATTTACTCAGCCAGCAGGCGGGCCGACAGATCTTGGTTGGTGGTGGCATACACCTCATGATATGTTGGATAAGGTTGATCCTGACAATTTGCTGAGAGATGGTCGGATATTTGCAGCCATTACCTTGGATTTTTGCTCTAGAGCGATTATTCCCCTTGATTATCGAACTTCTGTGGCTGAATTGGAAATAATTCTACGGGATTGGCAGACGCAGGCAGGAGATTTCTTCAATTTAAGCATACCCATACATAGAATTGAAATGCTTAAGGAAGAGGTGAAGCACCTATATGCGAGTACACCTAATGAAAGTGCTGCAATTAATAGTATTGAAAATTTTAATACTGCATTATTAAAACTTGGGCGTATTCTTGTTCAACTTAACTATACGCAGGGCAAGATATTTGAGAATGATAGAGCTGTTTCTCAATCTCCGATGCCTGCCTTAGCTCTCATCAAGGATTTGGCAGCAGCCGATGTGAATAGGAGAAAAATGCTTTTGACGGAACTGGTACGACGCAGAAATTATGTAGCCTATGCCTTGGACCAAGCAATACAAATAGTTCAAAGGTTCTTTGGTAAGTAAATATATAACATATTGGGGGAGACGAGATTGAATACTAGGAAAGATATGATTCAACAAGAAGTTGACAATATCAAACAAGATCTTTGGGATTTGAGTCACAAAATTCATCAGAATCCTGAAATTCGCTTTCAAGAAGAGAAGGCTGTCAAATGGCAGACTGAACTGCTAAAAAGTCACGGATTTACCATAGATACGCCGTTTGCAGGATTATCTACTTCCTATAAAGCAACAATAAAAGGAAAAGGAGAGGGACCTCGTGTTGCTTTTCTTGCCGAATATGACGCTCTTGAGGGAGTGGGACATGGATGTGGTCACAACATGATTGCCACTATGTCTGTCGGCGCAGCAATTGGGTTATCAAAAATAGTAGATGAACTTGATGGAGAAATTATTGTGCTAGGTTGCCCAGCGGAAGAGAGTGGCAAGGGAAAAGTAGTTATGATCAATAATGGTGGGTTTGAAGGTATTGATTATGCTATGATGGTTCATCCGTCTACGAGAAATCTTATTGGGCGAGGCGGTTTAGCAGCTATTGTGTTGGATATCGAGTTCCGAGGGCAAGCAGCTCATTCTAAGGAACCGGCAGAGGGAATTAATGCACTAACAGCTATTATTAGAACCTTTAGCGGGATTGATACTTTGCGACAAATATGGAAAGATGATGCACGAATAAATGGGATTATCACAGATGGCGGGACAGCACCCAATATTATTCCTGAGTATGCTGCTGCTCGTTTTACGGTTAGGGCAAAAACTAGTAAGTATCTTTCAAAAATGGTAGAAGATATCAAAAGGGTGGTTGATGCTGCTGCCTTGATCACAGGTGCAGAGCCGCAGATTAAGCAGGGGCTCATGTCTACGGAACGTTATTCAAATGCTGCGATGGGGAAAACTTTTAAGGAAAATATGGCTACTGTAGGAGAAATAATGGAGCATCCGCCCGAAGGGCTATCAGTAGGGTCCTCGGATATTGGTAATGTTTCAATGATCATACCTACTATCCATGAATACATTGCTATTGCTCCTACTACTGTAAAAAATCATACGAAAGAATTTGCTCAAGCAGCAATATCAGAAAAGAGTGATGAAATGCTTCTAAAAGGAGCGAAGGGTTTAGCCATGACAGCTTGGGATATATTGGTCAATGAGAAACTGAGAAAAGAAATATACCATGAATTTGAGAATAAGGTGTTAGAAAAATCGTAAATTCAATGGGACGGTTTTCCCCTATGAAGGGAGCTGCAAGAAGAAGGCATTGGGACGTACTATAAAATATGAAAAAGAAGGATTGAAATATGCTTAACAAAAAGATCGTTTCTATTACACTTGTTTGTTTGGTTTTATTGTTGGTGCAATTCAATAGTGTCTTAGCCGCTGAATTACCTAATGTTCATATTCTAGCTACCGGTGGAACCATTGCTGGCCGTGGTGGTACATCTACTCAAACGACTGGATATGCAGCTGGTGTCATTGGGGTTGAGACATTAATTGAAGCAGTTCCGGAAATGAAACAGTATGCCAATATTAGTGGTGAACAATTTTGTAATATCGCCAGTAATCAAATAAATTATGAGATCTGGTTGAAGCTAGCCAAACGAGTTAATGAACTTCTCGAATCTCCACAAGTTGATGGTATTGTGATCACTCATGGTACTGATACTTTGGAAGAGACTGCTTATTTTTTGAATCTTGTGGTAAAGAGTGATAAGCCGGTAGTTTTGGTCGGCTCTATGCGGCCAGCGACCGCAATTAGTGCCGATGGACCTGGTAATCTTCTGAATGCCGTACAGCTTGCTGGTAGCCTCAAGGCCCGTTCCAAAGGAGTTTTAGTGGCTATGAATGATCAGATTATGAACGCCCGTGATGCTACTAAGACCAACACAACTCATGTGGAAACCTTCAAGGCACCGGAACTGGGCTATCTTGGCTATATGCAAAATGGCGTTCCCTATTTCTATAGGGAGACGACTCGCAAACATGGCCGGATGACCGAATTTGATGTCAAGGATATGCAGGATCTGCCCTATGTGGGGATAATCTACGGTCACGTTGGTAACGAGATTAGCATCCGGGCAGTAGTTGATGCACTTGTTGCTTCTGGTGCAAAAGGAATTGTCTACGCTGGAACTGGGCATGGAAGCATTAAGCCGGCATCATTAGAAGCTTTGAGTGAAGCGCAGAAAAAAGGAGTAGTTGTTGTTAGGACTTCGCGGGTTGGTAACGGGATTGTTACTCAGTGGGGTAAATACGCGAAAGCTAATATTATTGCTGGGGATACATTGAATGCCCAGAAGGCGGCCATTCTACTTTCGGTGGCACTAACTAAGACCAATAACCTAGCAACTATTCAGCAGATGTTCGATGAGTATTAGAAATGATTACTTTTTTCTAGAGCGTGCTCAGCGAAGCTGTAATTAGCTAACTGGTGAAAGTCAAGTCAAAGTAACCGCCAAGAGGCTTTGTAGCTATAAGGCTAACGTCATTAAAAATAAGGTTGCGTCTTGAAAAGGTGTTAGCGAAGTTTGATGCTAGAAAATTTCAGACCGTAACATAAAGTGAATCTTACAGCACTGTTAGAAAAAGCTCCCAAGGGAGAAAGAGGAAGACGATCCGCTTCTAGGACGGCGAAGTCCAGGGAATGTGTGAAGAACTTGGAATCAGTACAGGAGAATCCTCTGGTGTATGGAGATCGTATGAAAGTCAAGTGAATTATGGAACTGGGGAGACCCTACCTGTGACTAAAAGAGAAGTAGTTTTTCCTTGGAATCGCATGTTTGAGGTAGATGTGAAGGCGCAGTAATGCTGTAAGAATACGTGTTAAAAAAGAACATACAACGAATGAAAAAATACCCTGCAAGGTAGACACT
This sequence comes from Pelosinus sp., assembly GCA_029239675.1. Lineage (GTDB taxonomy): Bacteria > Bacillota > Negativicutes > DSM-13327 > DSM-13327 > Pelosinus. The sequence goes on from JARBUM010000118.1 coordinate 6,872, forward strand.
AAAAAGTCTACCCTGTAGGGTATTTGTATTAGAAGAAAAAAGAATGGCGAAAGTTGAAATGAGCAAGAAGAGTCAGGGGACGGTTCGTTGACTCATGAAAATAGAAGTGATATAATGGCTCTAAAACCAAAGGGGAGAGATTTGCATGCCACGACAAGGTAGGCAATTAAGTGAAAGTAAAATCTATCATGTGATGATCCGGGGAAATGCAAGAAAAAATATTTTTCTCGATGAGGAAGATAAAAACCGTTTTATAGAGATTCTAAGTGAAAAAAATAAGGATCGAAAATTTGTTATCTATGCATATTGCTTAATGGACAATCATGTACATCTCCTAATCAATGAGGGTAGTGATGAAATCGGACGGATTATGAAAAGAATT
>JARBUM010000119.1 GCA_029239675.1 Pelosinus sp.
TTATGGCTGCTAAAGCCTCAAAAGCAGAAGCCATTCACCCAGGATACGGATTCTTATCAGAGAACGCTGATTTCGCTGAAAAAGTTACCAAAGCGGGCTTGGTTTTTATTGGCCCTAGTGCTGAGATCATTCGTAAAGTAGGTAATAAAGACACAGCTCGTGAAGCTATGAAAGCTGCCGGCCTTCCTATGACTGTGGGCAGTGAACCAATTACCAGTAATGAACATGCCCATGAGCTGGCAGCAGAAATTGGCTATCCAGTCATTTTAAAACCAGTCTCAGGTGGCGGCGGTAAGTCCATGTTTGTTGCCAATAATCAAGCTGAGTTAGTAAGCGCTTTAAATAAAGTAGATGTAACACATAGTTCTTTTTATTTAGAAACTTATATTTCCGAAGCACGGCATATTGAAGTACAAATTATGGCAGATACCTATGGTAATATTCTTCATGTGGGAGAACGAGAATGTTCCTTGCAACGTCGTAACCAAAAGGTGTTGGAAGAATCCCCTTCCAGTGCTTTAACACCGGAAATGCGTACAAAAGTAGGCGCTATGGCTATTCGTGCTGCTAAAAGCATCTATTACACGAATGTTGGTACTGTAGAGTTCTTACTAGATGTGAAAACAGGTAAGTTCTATTTCATGGAAATTAATCCTCGTATTCAAGTAGAACATGCAGTTACCGAAATGGTCACTGGTATTGATTTAGTCCGTCGGCAAATTCGTATTGCTGCCGGTGAACCTCTGAATAAAAAACAAGAAGATATTCTGTTTATCGGTCATGCGATTGAATGCCGTATTAACGCAGAAGATCCAGAAATGTGTTTCATCCCTTCTCCTGGTCATATTGATTTTTATCATGAAGCAGGTGGTCCAAGAGTCAGGGTAGATAGCGGTGTGTGTGCTGGTATGACAATACAGCCGCATTATGACTCTATGATTGCCAAAGTAATTGCTCATGGACGCACCAGAGGCGACGCCATTAAAATCATGCGCAGAGCCTTAGCTGAATATCGTATTTCTGGTATTAAAACCAATATTAGCTTTCAACAGGAAATACTAAACAACCCTCATTTCTGTAGCGGTAACATTGATACCCAATTCATTTACAAACGTATGAATCCCATTAAAGAAAATGAATGTGAAATCGACAGCGAGAATAAGAAATACTATTCCCAAGGGTAGGCGCTATGCCTACTCTTTTTTTATACCAAAATTCATAATTATTTTTTAAACCACAAAGACACAATGCCGCTATCGCGGCACACAAAGGAGCTACGAAGGAATTTATCCGATGACCAAGTTGCTCTAAGACTCCCATCTTCTACAAGTGGGAGTTAAGAGCGGCTAAGTGCCTGGATAAGTGCGACTAAGATTCAGATGGAGTTAAAACTCCACCTGAATCAAGTCTTCTTTATCATTTCCCCTTTGTGTCCTTTATGCCTTTGTGGTTCAATTCTTTTACTCCCGTATTCCTCTTTCAAGTATAGGAGCTAAATATTGTCCTGTATAGGAATTCTTGGTTTTTGCTATTTCTTCTGGAGTTCCTTTGGCAACAATGGTACCACCGCGACTGCCACCTTCAGGTCCTAGATCAATCACATAATCCGCAGTTTTAATTACATCCAGATTATGCTCGATCACCACCACCGTGTCACCTCCATCTACTAGACGCTGCAGCACGACAAGTAAACGGTGGATATCAGCAGTGTGTAAACCAGTAGTAGGCTCATCTAAAATATACATGGTCTTGCCTGTACTACGTCTGGCCAATTCCGTACCTAGCTTAATACGCTGGGCTTCTCCTCCAGAAAGGGTCGTAGCAGGTTGTCCTAATTTAATATATCCTAAACCAATATCCTGCAAAATTTGCAGCTTCCGCTGGATCTTCGGGATATTTTGAAAAAATTCTACCCCTTCATCAACTACCATATCTAGGACCTGGGAAATACTTTTCCCTTTGTAGCGTACTTCTAAAGTTTCCCGATTATACCGAGCCCCTTTGCACACTTCACAAGGAACATAGACATCTGGTAAAAAGTGCATTTCAATCTTGATAATACCATCACCACGGCAGGCTTCACAACGCCCACCCTTCACATTAAAGCTAAAACGCCCAGGCTTATAGCCCCGCATTTTTGACTCCTGGGTTTGACTAAAGACTTCACGAATCACATCAAATAACCCTGTATAGGTAGCCGGATTGGAACGGGGAGTACGACCGATGGGCGACTGGTCAATATCAATAATTTTATCAATATGTTCTACGCCACGAATGTCCTCATGGACTCCAGGCCGAGTCTTAGTTCCACGAGATATTCTGTTTGCCAAACCCTTATATAAAATTTCATTTACCAGGGTGCTCTTACCAGAACCTGATACACCTGTCACAGCGGTAAACACACCCAAAGGAAACTTTACCGTTAGCTTTTTCAAATTGTTTTCTTTGGCTCCTACTACTTCCAGCCAATTTCCACTAGGCTTACGCCTTACAGCGGGTATAGGAATATACAGACTACCTTTCAAATATTGTCCCGTAATAGACTGTGGGCAAGCCTTAATATCCTCTACTGTACCTTGCACCACAACCTGACCACCGTGAGCACCAGCAGCTGGGCCGATGTCAATAATATGATCGGCTTCATACATAGTGTCTTCATCATGTTCAACCACGAGCAAACTATTACCTACATCTCGTAAATGCTTCAAGGCCATTAAAAGACGATTGTTATCTCTTTGATGTAAGCCAATACTTGGCTCATCCAGAATATAAAGCACTCCTACTAAGCCAGAGCCAATTTGAGTTGCCAGACGAATACGCTGGGCTTCTCCCCCTGACAAAGTGCCTGCTGCCCGACTTAGTGTCAAATAGTCCAATCCTACATTCAGCAAAAAGCCTAAGCGAGCATGAATTTCTTTTAAAATTTGCTGGGCAATGGTTTTCTCCCGCTCAGTTAGTTCTAAGTTAGTGAAAAATTCCTGGGCTTCCCCAATAGTAAAAGTCGTCACTTCATGAATATTCTTGCCGCCAACCTTAATAGATAAGGTTTCTGGCTTTAACCTAGCTCCTTTGCACCCCGGACAAGGTTTAGAACTCATATATTCTTCAATATCTTCTTGGGACCACTCAGAGACCGTTTCCCGATACCTACGATTTAATAAAGGGATAACACCTTCAAAAACAGCATGATACGTTTTCGTCTCCCCATACATGTTGTCATATTCGAAATGAAACTTTTCTACCCCTGAGCCTGTCATAATAATCTCTTGTACTTCCGCAGATAAGCTTTCCCAGGTATCATCTAGGGAATACTCATATTTATCTAATACGGCTCCTAACTGACACATAAAATAGGAGTTGATATTTTTACTTAAGGGAGCAATAGCCCCATCAATCAGAGCTTTCGTGGCATCAGGAATGATTAAAGATCGATCTACCTCCATATAATTTCCTAAGCCAGTACAAACTGGGCAAGCACCAAAAGGAGTGTTGAAAGAAAACATGCGAGGCGCAATTTCAGGTAGGCTAATGCCACATTCAATACAAGCAAAGTTCTGGCTAAAAATTCTTTCCTTGTCTCCTATAACATCTACATTTACTACACCTTCTCCTAATGCTAACGCTGTTTCGAGAGAATCCGCTAATCGTTGGTTAATGCCTTCTCGCACGACAATCCGATCGACTACTACTTCAATGGTATGTTTTTTATTCTTCTCTAATTTTATTTCATCAGCAATATCGCGAATTTCGCCATCGACTCGCACCCGTACATAACCATTCTTACGAATATCTTCCAATACTTTTTGATGCTCGCCCTTTTTACCTCGAATTACCCCAGCAATAAGCATCAGGCGAGTTCCTTCAGGCAAGACCACTAATTGGTCAACCATTTGCTCAATGGTTTGCTGAGTAATCGGTTTGCCACATTTAGGACAATGCGGACGGCCTGCTCTCGCAAATAATAAACGTAAATAATCATATATTTCCGTTACCGTCCCTACAGTGGAACGTGGATTACGACTGGTTGTCTTTTGATCAATGGAAATAGCCGGGGATAAGCCCTCAATGTAATCCACATCTGGCTTGTCCATCTGCCCCAAAAACTGACGAGCATATGCAGATAGAGACTCCACATACCGCCTTTGTCCTTCCGCATAAATGGTATCAAAGGCCAGTGAAGACTTACCAGACCCACTTAGCCCCGTGATAACCACCAGTTCATTGCGGGGAATTTCAATATCTATATTTTTCAAATTGTGCTGTCTTGCACCTTTAATAATAATTTTTTCTTTCATTACAATGTTCCTTTCTGCTCCTAATCTATAACCCCCATGAATGATGAAAAAAATTAAACCGCGAAGCATGAAGATCACGAAGATTTCACGAAGAAATAATATTGCTGAAGACCTTCGTGTCCCTTCGCGTACCGTGGCAGCGGCTTCGCATCTTCGCGTTTAATCATTTTTTACTCTTCTTATTCTTTGAAGGCTTTTCTTTTACTGCTTTTCCTACTTTACCTTTTAGTTCCACAATCATATCTCTAAGTTCTGCAGCGCGCTCGAACTCTAGTTGTTTGGAGGCGAGGCGCATTTCTTTTTCTAGGCTGCCTATAAGGTCTAGCATCTCGGATTGGCTCATATTACTAAGTCGATCACTCCTGTACACTTCGGGAGTTTCCGCCACTTTGGTCGTTTCAATAAGTTCCTTGACCCTCTTTTGAATCGTGGTGGGAGTAATACCATGTTCCTCATTATAAGTCACCTGTATAGCACGACGACGGTTGGTTTCTTCCATCGCCCTTGCCATAGACTTCGTAATTACATCCGCATACATGATTACTCGTCCATTCACATTACGAGCCGCTCTACCAATGGTCTGAATCAGAGAAGTATCGGAACGTAAAAAGCCCTCTTTATCCGCATCCAGAATGGCTACTAACGTAACCTCCGGCAAATCTAGGCCCTCCCGTAAGAGATTAATGCCAATGAGTACATCAAACACACCAGCCCTTAGGTCACGAATAATTTCACCCCGCTCAATGGTAACAATATCTGAGTGTAAATAACGAACACGAATACCCATCTCTTTTAAGAATTCCGTTAAGTTCTCTGCCATTTTTTTCGTTAGAGTTGTTATTAATACTCGCTCATTAGCAGCAACTCGTAACTTTATCTCCCCTAATAGATCATCCATCTGGCCCTTAATCGGACGTACTTCTACTTCAGGATCTACCAATCCCGTAGGACGAATCACCTGCTGTGCAACTTGACTAGCCTCACCTAATTCATAGGCACTGGGCGTAGCAGAAACGTAAACAATCTGATTAATACGTTCCGTAAATTCTAAAAAAGTCAGTGGTCTATTATCAAAAGCTGAGGGCAAGCGAAAGCCATTTTCAACTAAAGACGCTTTACGGGCCTTATCTCCTGCATACATAGCCCGAAGTTGAGGTAGCATCACATGAGATTCATCAATTACCATTAAGAAGTCTTCTGGAAAATAATCAATTAACGTATAGGGAGAATCCCCCGGATTACGACCGGTTAAATGGCGGGAATAGTTTTCAATACCTGAACAATATCCCATCTCTTGCATCATTTCCAAATCATATTTTGTACGTTGTTCCAAGCGCTGCGCCTCTACCAATTTTCCATTTGCCTTAAACGTCGCCAGCTGCTCTTCAAGCTCTGCTTCAATATCAATTACCGACCGCAACATATTTTCTCTGGACGTAACATAGTGAGACGCAGGGTATATGGCAATATGCTTGCGCTCTGCCAAGATTTCGCCAGTTAGGGTGTCAATCTCTAAAATTCGTTCGATTTCATCACCAAATAATTCTACCCTTATGGCTCTCTCACCATAGGCTGCAGGAAAAATTTCTACTACATCCCCTCGCACCCTAAATTTTCCCCGTACAAAGTTAATATCATTACGCTCATACTGAATCGCTACCAATTTCCGCAAGATTTCATCTCGATCTTTAGTTTGTCCCTGTCTGAGAGATAACACTAAACCATGATATTCGTCAGGAGATCCTAGACCATAGATACAAGAGACACTCGCAACAATAATAACGTCACGGCGTTCAAATAAAGAGCTTGTCGCAGAGTGACGCAGTTTATCAATTTCATCATTAATAGAAGCATCTTTTTCAATGTAAGTATCTGTATGAGCAATATAAGCTTCTGGCTGATAATAATCATAATAGCTTACAAAATACTCCACAGCATTATTCGGGAAAAATTCTTTGAACTCGCTGGCAAGCTGGGCTGCCAAGGTTTTATTATGAGCAATTACCAGAGTTGGCTTTTGCACTTCTTCAATTAATTTCGCAATTGTAAAAGTTTTGCCTGTGCCTGTTGCTCCTAGTAAAACTTGAGCTTTCTGCCCTTCTATAATGCCATTTTTCAAGGTATGAATCGCAGTGGGTTGATCACCCATTGGCACAAAAGGAGCTTCTACCTTAAAAGGTATTCCTCCTTCTTGGTATACCGTATTCAGTTTAGGTACAGTTGCCATAAATATCACCAGTCTTTACAAATATTCATTTAGAACGTATGTACTGTAATTTTATCACAGTACATACGTTCGGTCAAAGTAGAATTATATGAATCTTATTTAAAACTATTATATAATAATTCTTTAATAATAAATATTGTTTTTTAAATATTTATTTACTCTTTTTTCCCCATACTTCCTTCATTTTCTCCCATAGCCAAAACTTATCTTCTGTTAATTGAACATAATATAATTCATTGCCTTCGGGCACTAGAATTACACCTAACATTCTATGTCCTTGAGAAAATTTTACCTTTTTTTCCATGGGACGACCATCCCGTACTATTGCTAGGATAAAGACTGCGGGAGCAAGAGAAATGGCTTCCGCTAATTGGTCTCGAGTATTGATAGACATACTATGCAGCTTTAAGAGAACATCCCCTGTTTTTATGCCTGCTTTTTCTGCTGGAGTATCGACTACTGTGTCTAATACCATAAGGCCTTCTGCTGGAGGCACATAGCGGGGGGGCGCCTCTAATTCCTGGCGGCTATCCAGTTGAATTAGCATTTCATGTCCTAAGAAAGAAACCATGGCTGCCACTGCTTGCAGCCAATGGTAATGAACTGACAGCAAGGCTAATGTCAGAAGTACAATACTATACCCCCCTAAATGCAGCGCAGATTTTCGGCGACGCATTTGGGGTGAACTTGCTACTGCAATATCCGTGTATCCTAAA
>JARBUM010000029.1 GCA_029239675.1 Pelosinus sp.
TTCAGCTTACGCTGACTAACTTTGTTTGTACTCAAACGAGTACCGCACATCTGGCTTATTTTAACCTTACTTACATTGTTTAGTTTTCAAGGAACACGTCGAGTTTTTTTGACCACCGACAGTTATATATACTATCACACTTTCATTGTTGCGTCAACATTTTTTTTACTTTTTAGTATTTCCAACATCTGACACGCTTCTGTAGTGCGAATATTATTCTACCATTTTAATATATACTTGTCAACATCTTTTAGAAGCTCTTATATCGTTTTTTCAGTCCTTTCTCTAATAAAAACAAGGAGAGCCAATGGCTCTCCTTGTTTTTATTCCTTGTGTCGCATATGAGGAAATAACAGAACATCTCTAATAGAAGGACTATCTGTAAGCAACATCACTAAACGATCAATGCCAATACCCAAGCCACCAGTCGGTGGTAAACCATATTCTAAAGCATTTACATAATCATGATCCATCATATGAGCCTCATCATCACCGGACTCCCGTTGTTCTACTTGAGAGGCAAAACGCCCTTCTTGATCAATTGGATCATTTAGCTCTGAAAAGCCATTTGCTAATTCTCGTGCAAAGATGAACACTTCAAAACGATCCGTAATTTCAGGATTATCCTTATTACGCTTAGCCAATGGAGAAATCTCCGTGGGATGACCGATTATAAAGGTAGGCTGTATTAAATGTTCTTCTACCTTATCTTCAAAGATGTTATTTAAAATACCGCCAATGCCATTTTTCTTCTCATACCTAACTCCTAAAGTATCAGCGATAGATCTAGCTTCTTCAATAGTAGTAATCGCATCAAAGTCAACGTCTGTATATTTTTTAACCGCCTCAGTCATAGTCATTCTGTTCCAAGGTGGTGCAAGATTAATTTCTTGTCCTTGATAAGTAATTTGCGTGGTGCCTAATACTTCTAATGCTATGCCCGAAACAATATCTTCGGTCAAACACATCAAATCCTGATAATCAGAGTAGGCCTGATACAGTTCTACTATCGTAAACTCAGGGTTATGTCTAACCGAAATACCTTCATTTCTAAAAACACGTCCTACTTCATACACTCTTTCAAATCCACCAACAATCAGTCGCTTTAAATATAACTCAGGAGCAATTCTTAAGAATAAATCCATATCTAATGCATTGTGATGAGTGATAAAAGGACGAGCAGCAGCGCCACCCGCAATAGGATGCATCATTGGTGTTTCTACTTCTAAATAGTCACGTTTATCTAAGATACTCCGTAAGGATTTAATAATCTTACTGCGAGTCACAAATGTATTTCTAACATCTGGATTTACAATTAGATCAAGATAACGTTGACGATAGCGGGTTTCAACATCTTTTAAACCATGCCATTTTTCAGGAAGAGGTCGAAGAGACTTAGCCAGAATTTCAAAACTAGTTGTTTTTAAGCTAATTTCTCCACGCTGGGTTTTAAAAACAACGCCCTCAATACCTATAATGTCACCGATATCAAGAAGCTTGAATTTTTCATATTCAACTTCACCAACAACATCTTGACGAAAATAGGCTTGCACTTTACCAGACATGTCCATTAAATGAACGAAGCTAGTTTTGCCGTGACCACGCACTGCCATAATACGACCAGCGATTCTTACCGTTTGGCCTTCCAATGCTTCAAATTTAGCAAGTACTTCATCAGCATGGATGGTAACATCATATTTACGAGCAAAAGGCTCAATTCCTTGTGCTTCAAATGCTGCCATTTTTTCTCGGCGAACACGCATAAGTTCATTTAGCTCTTCACTTTTTTGAATTTCTTGATTCTGCACTTCTGTCATTTTATGCTTTCTCCCCTAACTCGTCCATTTTGGCATTTCAAAAGAATAATATTATATATTGCGTTTAATATCAATTACTTCATACTTTAAAATACCAGCCGGCACGTTTACTTCAACGATACTGCCTATCTTTTGACCTAAAATAGCTTGACCAACAGGCGATTCATTTGAGATTTTCAATTCTACTGGGTCAGCTTCTGCCGAACCAACAAGAGTATATTCAAATTCATCACCAAATTCTAAGTCTTTCAAAACAACAGTAACTCCAATGGATACTACATCAGTCTTAATTTCTTGTTCATCAATAACTTTACTATTTCGGAGCATTTTTTCCAATGTTATGATTTCGCCTTCAATAAAAGCTTGTTCATTTTTTGCATCTTCATATTCGGAATTCTCACTGATATCACCAAATTCAATGGCTTGCTTAATTCTTTCAGCGACTTCCCGGCGACGCACTGATTTTAGATATTCAAATTTTTGCTCTATCTTCTTTAATCCTTCAGCAGTGAGAATAAATTGCTTTTCGGCCATGCTTTCTGCTCTCCTTTTATTTTGATTCTTAATGATTTATCTTATTCTATGATAGTCTCTTTTGCTACAACAAAACCTTCAAACATTACAGCAATTAAACATTGATCCATGAGACAATATAAATAGTGTCAAGTGAATAACTTGACACTTTTAGCAGCAGGTTAGAAACCCAACTTAATATGCACTTAATTATAGGTATAAACATCTTATTTGTCAATGATTTCTAACCAATTCCCCTCTTCTGTATCTGATTATTTTGAATTATATTTGCTTTAATAGCTGCAATTTCATTTGCTGTAATCGCCTTTTCGAAACTTCGAAAACCAGCTAGTTTAAATCCATGTTTTGCACCTAGTTTTTCAATTGTTTCTACCTGTTTTACGGTTAAATCTCTACCTAATGTAAAATTTTCATATCGCTGTTCTAGAGACAGAATCATCGTTTCTGCCATACAAGCATAAGCCGTTCCCTCAGGAAATCCAAAATTCAAACCAAAATTAACATCTCCAGGGACCTCTACTACCCCACCTTCAATTACCAATATATCTTTACGCACTTCAGCTACACGCCGGGAAACGTTCCTCGGTCTGGCTACGTCACATACAATTGCCCCTGATTTTAAATCTTCAGGCTCAATAATGCTATCCACCGCACTTGTCACAGCAATAATAATGTCAGCTGACTTTAAAGCAGTTTTAGTATTTGCAGTTACTTTAGCAGCTAATCCTGTTTTTCGCAAAATCTGCTCAGCAAGTTTTTCCAACTTTTCTTCATTGCGGGCAGCTAATGTTAAGTACCGTACTTCCCTTGCTAAAATTTGGGCACAAGCTGCGCCAATGGAACCAGTCGCACCTAAGACCAGCACATTCGCTTTTTCTAAATCGATGCCCATTATTTTGGCAGCCTGTCTTGTACCTTCTAGTGCAGTCGCAACAGTATAGCTATTTCCAGTTGTTACGGCGATATTTAAGTTTTTGGCAATGGTAATTCCTGCATCTCCTACGATAGAAGTAAATGCACCCAATCCCACTATCTTTGCCCCTAATTTTTCTGCTACTTTTCCTGCTTTGATTATTTTTTGAACCACGTACTTCTCAGGCATCTCTACCATTTGCCTTGATGTTAAAGGACAACCAATAAACCATCCTTCACCTTCTGATGATGACGATTGTATACCCGTTATATGCGAAGCTTTAAATGGAGGAATATATTTTATTACTCCTTCAATCAACCCATCCGGCCAATTTTTAGTAAATGCAAATTTACGACTAAAGTCTTTCGCGGCAAGAGGATGTAAAATAAAGGCAAACTTTTCCATGGAATATTCTCCTTTCAATCAGAAAACCGCTTAATACGCGGTATAATCTCTAAGTCCTGCAAGATACGTCCATAATCAAATTCTGTAAGTTCTTCTGAACGTTTACCCAATAAGGTAACCAATATAGCTTCTAAAACATTAGTACCTAAAGAACGACCACCAATTTCCGGTGTAGTTGTTATGAGCGTTTTAACCCCCCGCTCTTGGAGTAATGCTTCATCTTTTTGGGTAACAGTATTGGTAATGATCAACTTACCATCTAATTTAGTAGGCATATATCTGCGGATAAAATGAAAATCTCCTGCTATGAATTCTGCTTGTTCAAAATATTGACTAAATCTTGGGATATTCTGTGTTTGGCTATCACCTGTAGGATAAAACATCTTAATCGGAAGCCTCGTTATAACAGGCGCAATTACTCGCGCCAACATCCCTAAAGTACCTAAACTACGAATGGGAATAGGCAATCCTAATCCAAATAACAAGTCACCGAACACGGTTCTGCCACCTGCAGCCACCAATTCTTCCGCTAAACCAAATCGGTCTACTGCACACACTACTAATATCTGCTTGTTCTTAAAGGTTATACCCTCTTTGTCCTTTAAATACTGTACGACTCTTCGTTCAAGGGTATTCTTAACACCGCTACCATCAACAATGGGAGTGTATCGGGCCGCTGCTGCGATTTGGGCAGACTCTTTAAAGGTATATCGTTTATTTCCAGCATATATGTATAAGTCTGTCCCGCCCATACCAAAAGCATCCACTTTACCATCAAGTTCACTGATTAATTTTATAGCCTTATCCTTATCTCCATCTGTTCCTATTCGTTCAATAGAAAAAGTTTGCCCACCAAACTCAGCCACAGCATGGTGATCACGTTTGGATGATCCTAAACTTATACTAACAACCCGCTTCATAACGTGTTTGCGCCCCCTATTACCTAAACAACTGTTGCACAATATCTCTTACACTCTCTGGGTCTACATATTTATTATCTGCAATCGGCGATTCTCCAATTTGTACACCAATTACTTCTTTATCTAATAATGTTTCCATTAACTTAATTCTTACATTCGATCCTAATATGATGACAATGTCATAATTGCGCAGCGTGGATATAATCTCCATAATTGCATTAAAAAGACCAATCCCACTTTTCTTCTGTACAAAATCCCAGCGTTCTTGCTCGGAGAGTAATAAGGAATAATCAATGCCTTCTTGTCTAGCCATAAGTCGTAATTCTTCTCGATTTTCGATAGGAAAACCAACTAAGGCTACTCTACCGCCTTTGCGAACTTCTCCTAGGGTTTCCAATTTAGAAATGACGGTCCTGTCGATACCAACTCGGTTAGCCACTTCCTGTTGAGAAAACCCCTGACTACGCAGATTAAGCATTTCATCTATTATCTGATTGATCTTCTGGCGATTTATAATTTTTTCACCAATCCGTAATAGCATCCGTCATCCTCTCCTACATTGCACACTACAAAATCTATCTTGTATTGTATCTTAACTCTATCTAATCTAATACAGTGTATGTGCACAAAGTTGTGCACATACATATTTTAGCATTTTTCTTCACATTTAACAAATATAAAAACCTATATATCCAGCATTAAAGAATTTTATGTCAAGATTTTAACCAAAAGCGCAGTTACGTGCTGAGGCTGTAATACTGCTTAAATCCTGAAGGAAGTAATTCTTTAACGTGTCCTATATAGATTCCTTTTCATCTTATTGAAACTGCTGTAAAACAGCTACAAAATCCTCTTTGCAGACTGCTTGATTAAATTTTAGACGTAATTCGGCAGAGTGAGGCATTCCTTTCGTATACCATGCTCCATGGCAACGCATTTCACGAACTCCGATATGTTCACCTTTATGTTCTACCAACATACCTAAATGCCTAAGTAGTAGAGACGTACGTTCATCCATACTTGGTAGAGGTAAAATTTCTCCTGTGGCTAAATAGTGTGTTACTTGGCGAAAAATCCAAGGATTCCCTTGTGCACCTCGTCCTATCATGACAGCATCACAGCCTGTTTCAGACATCATCTGTTTTGCATGATAAGGAGTCTTAATATCTCCATTACCAATTACAGGTATCCCTACATTCTCTTTAACCTGACGTATTATATTCCAATCTGCTTCGCCAGTATAAAATTGTTCTCTCGTACGGCCGTGTACAGCAATAGCAGCCATACCAGCTTTCTCAGCCAGCCTAGCCATCTCCACTGCATTCACTGTCTCTTCACTCCAACCCTTACGGATCTTAACAGTTACCGGTACCTGTACAGCTTCTACTACACTAGCCATAATTCGATATGCTAGGTCCGGCTGACACATCAAAGCAGACCCACTGCCATTCTTTGTGATTTTTGGCGTAGGACACCCCATATTAATATCAATAATATTAGCACCTGACGCTTCAACAACGATAGCGGCTTTTGCCATACTCTCAGGATCTGAGCCAAAAATTTGCATAGCCACTGGCCTTTCCCGTTCATCAATCTGAAGCATATGCAAGGTATGGCAATTCTCATATAATAAACCTTTGTCGCTGACCATCTCGGAATACACTAACCCACAGCCCATTTCTTTGGCTAATAGCCGAAAAGGTAGATCAGTAACACCAGCCATAGGAGCTAGGATTACAGGATTATCCAATTTAATATTACCAATTTGCATACAATAATCGCTCCCTTATTGAAATAAAAAAAATACGATTTGAAACGCGAAGACACAAATCCGCTTGCGCGGACACGATGCACACAAAAGGAATCTTATAATACTTCTTCGTGTTCTTCGTATATCTTTGGAACTTCGCGTTTCAAACGTTTTCTCCAAAAAACTTACACATTCTATATTGACTTTAAATTTAAATTGATACTTAGCACTTGCCACTTGGCGCGAAAACCAAGCACCTCTCACAAGTACCAAGTACCAATCATCCATTTCTTTACTTGTTAAGATCGTAAATAATTCGTAGGCCTTCTAGCGTTAAGAAATGTTCAACAGCGTTAATAATAGAAGTTTCTTGCGCAATCAAATTCGCTAAGCCACCTGTGGCAATGACATGAGCATCTTGATCCATTTCTTCTTTCATTCGCTTGACAATTCCCTCTACCTGTCCAACAAATCCGTAAATAATACCTGATTGCATACTAGCAACGGTGTTACGACAAATGACACTTTTAGGTTTAACCAATTCGATCCGCGGCAACTTAGCTGCCCTTTGAAATAATGCCTCTGTAGATATACCAATACCAGGAGCAATAGCACCGCCTAAATAATCACCATTTTCGCCAATGGCACAAAAGGTAGTTGCAGTACCAAAATCAACAATAATTAGGGGACCACTATATTTATGATGTGCGGAAACTGCATTTACAATACGGTCAGCTCCCACTTCACGAGGATTTTCATATTTTATAAAAATCCCTGTTTTAATTCCAGGGCCTACTACTAAAGGCTCTACCCCAAAGTACCGCTGACACATTTTGACTAAAGGTACAACAAGGGGTGGTACTACGGACGAGATGATTACAGCCGAAATATCCTTAATGCTTAGACCGCCATAAGTAAATAGATTATTAATTAGCATTCCATACTCATCGCCTGTTTTTAGCCGATCAGTTGATACCCGCCAATGTTGTAACAATTCTTCGTCTTCATATGCTCCAAGTACTATATTGGTGTTTCCTATATCAAACACTAATAGCATAAAATTCACCCTCTCATTGTAAATTTATGTAAAATATCAAGATAAAACCCACCATGACAGTATATAAACAGTTAGCCCTCCTGTCAATATATATTAAGAAGACTTGCTTCAGATCGAGTATTAATTAGTATAACTATATTAATACAACTTATTTATGCCTAGGCCGAATAGAAACATCACCAGCAATAATCTTCTCTAGTCGGCCTTCTGTTTCCACTAGCAATGTGCCGTCTTCATCAATATCTACTGCCAGACCACTAAACTGTTTACTTCCTCCAATGACATCTACGGTCTGTCCTAAAGTAACCGATAGCTCACGCCACTCATCCAGCATTTGCCCAAATCCATGCTGGATCACCTTCTGATATTCTCTCTCTAGCTCAACCAATATCTCCTGTAGTAAAGGCAAGCGAGGGATAGGCTTCCCTGCTGCTACTAAAAGTGATGTGGCTATCTGTTTAAGTTCCTGTGGGAATTCCTCTGGGCTAATATTTACGTTAATCCCCATACCAATTACCACATGATTAATAGCATCCATCTCAGCATTCATTTCCGTCAAAATGCCGACTATTTTTTTCCCTTCATATAAGATGTCATTGGGCCATTTAATCCCACACTTTACCTGGGTAACTCTTCTGATGGCTTTTGTTACGGCGACGGCAGCCAATAAGGTACACTTTGGCGCATCATAAGGATAAAAAGGCGGCCTTAATACTACGGAAAGCCAGATACCTTTATTAGCAGGAGAAAACCAACTTCGGGAGATTCTACCTCGTCCACTGTTTTGCATCTCCGATAGTACAATCGCTCCTTCACGACATCCTAAATTAGCCTGTTTCTTCGCCTCGTTGTTAGTAGAATCAATATCTTCAAAATAATAGATCTCCTGTTGTCCCAAGATCTTAGTATTTAATTGATCACGAATTTCATCAGGTAATAAAAAATCAGGCACACTCTTTAGCCGATAACCTTTGCGCGGATGTGCTTCAATTTCATACCCTGCTTGTTTAAGTGTTTGCATATGTTTCCAAATGGCAGTTCTAGAGACCGCTAGTTGTCTACTAATTTCTTCACCTGATAAATATTCATTAGAATAATTACGCAACATATTTAAAATGCTAGTACGCACCACACACTCTCCTTATCCTTCTTCATTGTTAATTAAATAATAGTCTTCGAGTTAACCTCCTGTCAACCTAGGATCATACTATCATTTCCAGACCTGTGAACACTTTAACCCGGACAATTACTATTATAAGAAAAATACTCCTATCTCTTTTTAGCCACAGAGACGCAGAGAACACAGAGGAAGGATAAAGAAGACTTAGTCGTTCTAGAGCTTCCACTTATATAAGTGAGTCTTGGTCCGGAGCCCCTTAGAACGAGCTTAGTTCAAGTTCTACAGCCTGTTGTCCTGACTGCCGGAGCAGAGGCTTACAGGCTGTTAACGAGATAGAAGATGAAAGTCTTAGAGCAACTTGGCTATCAGATAAAACTTCTTTCTGATGTCATAGTAAAAAATCCCAATCCATTTTAGTTAAATAGATTAGGATTCTTTCTACTATAAAAGGTGCTAAAACCTTATTTACTTTTTACCTGATGAATGATTTCTCCCTCTATCCCATGTGCACACTCCATGATGGCTTCAGACAGACCAGGATGAGGATGTATAGTACGAGCAAGCTCTTTTGCGGAAATCCCATTACGAATTGCCAGCGTTCCTTCCATAATCAAATCACTAGCATGAGGCCCTAAAATATGCATCCCTAACACTCGGCCATTAGAAGCATCTGCAACAATCTTGACCAATCCATCCTTTTCCCCCATGGAAACGGCTTTACCATTAGCGGCAAAATTGAATTTACTAATCTTAATTGAGGCCACTTGTTGAGCCGCCTCTTGCTCCGTCAATCCTACCATAGCCAGTTCAGGTGTGGTAAAAACACATGCTGGTACAGCAGAATAATCCATAGTACTACTACCGCCTAAAGCATTTTCCGCTGCCACTATTCCTTCCCCTGATGCCATATGAGCTAGCATGTGATGGCCTGTAACATCTCCGATTGCATAAATTCCCTCAATGGCAGTTTCCATTCTTGTATTTACAGCAATTCCTTTTTTATCATAATGAACTCCCAACCTATCTAATCCCAATCCAGTAACTCGTGGCTCTCTCCCTATAGCTACCAAAAGTTTTTCTGCCTGAATCACCTGTTCCCCTTTACTATCAGCTAACTGAATCATAAGCCCATTTTCTGCTTCTTGAATACTTGTAACCTTGCTATTTATCAGCATCTTTATTCCTTGTTTCCGCAAAATCAGCCCCATACGTTTGACAACTTCATGATCAGCACTAGGTAAAATAGTTGGCATGTATTCAACAATCGTTACTTGACATCCTAATGTCTGAAAAATTGCCGCAAATTCAATACCAACTGCGCCAGCTCCCACAACTACCATACTTTTAGGAATCGTTGTCATGACTAGCAAATCATCGCTATTTATAACATCAGGTAAATCTGAGCCTGGCACTGGTAACTTCATCGGCAGAGATCCCGTTGCCACAATAATTTTCCGAACCACATACTGTTCTTCAGAAGAAGGAGAGTTTAGCTTAATTTTATTAGATTCCTCCAATGTAGCTATGCCAATTTTAAAATCAATACTGTGACTCTTTACTAGTTGATAAATACCTTTTTGCAACTCCACAACTACCTGTTGCATCCGTTCTCTAATAGCATCGTAATTAAAACTAATATTCGCAGCATGAAGACCAAAGTCACTACAACGAAGTAATTCTTGCCATTTCTCTGCACTTTTGAGTAAGGTCTTGGTAGGAATACAACCACGGTGTAAGCAAACACCACCAAGTTGTTCTTTTTCCACTAAAAGTACCTTTGCACCTAACTGGGCGGCGCGAATCGCAGCAACATAGCCACCAGGCCCTCCGCCAATCACAGCTATATCATAATCATAATTCATCCTTTTCCTCCACCCTTAACGCATCAAATTCCAACTCAATTGATTATATTTCAAGGTTGCCAATTGTTGTGCATTTTCGACTTCCTTCTTACTAAGATTATCTTCTTTAAATTCCACCCCAAGAACCAAAGCAAACGCTCTTCTCATAGCATCATATACTTCCTGCCATTCTACACTGCGTCCAAGTATTTCTTCAATGGAGGTAGCACGACGGTTTAATATTTCCCCTATCGCTTTTTTTCTCTCTAGAGAACCCCCACCTAAAACAGCAGCAGTTTTTTCAGAAGAAAATTTAAGTAATAAGGAACCATGTTGCAGTATCACACCATGTTTGCGCACCTGGGCACTCCCAACTAGCTTACGCCCTCCATAGGTAATTTCGTAGTGGGATGGAGCGTCAAAGCAGGCTGATGAGGATGCTACGTCTTTTTTCGGTTTTGTATGACTGTAGACTTCCCGAGGCATACTCATTTGAGCAATAATACCCAATTGTTCCAGCCCCGCCAGCAGTCCTTTGCTAAAATATCGGTAGGAAGCGGATATGGTTGGCGGTATGGAAGGTTCTTTTTCCTGAACAACAATACTATAGGTTAATTCTGCCTCATGCAAAACGGCTCGCCCACCGGTCAATCGCCTTACTATATCAATACCAAGCCTATCACATTCTTGCAAGTCAATCTCTTTTTGTCCTTGCTGAAAATAGCCTAGACTGATGGCTGCTGGTCGCCATCCATAAAAACGCAACGTGGGCGGAACTTCTCCCTGGCTATGTGCCAGCATAATTGCTTCATCTACTGCCATATTCATTGCAGCATGATGTATACCACTATTAATCAGTCGCCATATCACAAAACCTACCTCCTATGACAAACTCTCCTGCATGGCCTGCTCTACCTCATTAGCTGTAAGCTTTCGAGGATAATTATACATAATCCCCCTAGGGCTTTCATTATAATAGGGTCTATTGCAATCAGGACATCCTTTCGTCTCAAAAGCCTCTCCATTTGCTAACAGTCCTTGTAGATCGGGCACATCAAAGCTAGAAATTCTCCCTTCTCTATATCGGATAACATCTACCTCATAACCCTTGTGTAATAGTTGATAAGCAATTTGTACACGTCTATAGTGCCCGATAGTAGGAGGCATACGGTGGGCCCATGACGTTCCTGAGATCGGGGTAAAGGAAAATAAACCTACACCAATATTTCTTTTCATACATTCTGCAATTCTTTCTACCATTTCTTCTTCTGTTTCACCTAGGCCAACGATTAAATGAGTAGTTATTTTCCCTGGTAAAGCTTCTGCACATTCTGTTAGTAAAGACCATCGCTCCTGCCAATTTCCTTGCTTCGCTTGTTGATAGATAGCAGGAGTTGCCCCATCAAGTGCAATGCATACCTTCTGAGCACCAGCGTTAATTAATACCTTAGCTTGATCAACATGTTCAAAGTAACTGGACACACAGATAGGCATACTCCCCTCTTCTCCTAGCACCTTGAGAGACTGTAGTGTATTCTCCCAGCCTTCTTTATTGTTAACAACTTGCAGGCAAACCCGCTTAATATCCCCCTTCTCATAGGCAGTAGAAATACTTGTTGCTACTTCATCTGCATGAAAGGCAGGCCAAGTAATTCGAGATAAGACACTTTTCTTTGCTATGCTATCATGAGACTGAGAACAAAATTGACAATGATTCCTACATTTCTCACCTAACATAATATAAGCAGTTGTAGGCAATACATGACATTTTACTGCTTTTTTCCCTAGTACACTGGCAGTGCCCGCAGAAATTTTCCATTGCGTCATAAAGCACAACACTCCTCTCTCTTAATCGGAAGGAGTCCAAGAGTTGTAGCTAAACGCACTGCATCCAAAGTAGGGTTAACAATACTGTTAACTCCTCCACGAACAGCCCATGGATCTAGTTCACGCCGATAGTTGCCCCCTGGTCGCATACATCCAAGGTGAATGGGTATCCTAGGGAATTTCTTTCTCGCCGTAACTAGTATATCTAAAACGTCCTTTATTGCAGGTGGTAAATGGTTTGCATATTTAGTGTTCTTCGTTGGAGTAAAAATGATAAAAGTGAGTCCATCTACCCCTAGCTGATGCAATAACTCTAATGCATGATATTCACCTCTGATTTCTCCACCATGAAGACCAATACAAATATGAGGCATTACTTGACACTTTTCTCGCAATTTTTCATAAGAACTCACATAATCTTGGACCCTACTGTCAATCCCAAATACCTCACGAATCGTTTCATCATCTCCCACAAAATCAAAAGATATTTTATCAGCAATCTGTGCTATTCCCTCTATATCGTCTTCATTCACTAGGCCTACGTGCAAATTAAGCTTTCTACCTTCCTTCAAGGTGGTAAGCTGTTTGATGTGTTCTCCTATAGGTACCTTCCCCTCTGGAGTACATCCTCCACTAATCAAAAGACTTCGCGCCTTTAGCTCGTCGCCATCAGAAATATGGGCAAGATCTTTCATGTGTTTTAAATAATGACCGCCACAATGACCACAGTCTAACTGACAATTAGCACCTGTTACGCTTATAGCCTGTGTTTGTAAAGGATAGGAAAAATAAATACTGGGAGAAAAGTTATTTTCTCGTACTTTCCATCCCTCTCTGGCTAATATCTCTAAACTTTCCATTTTACTATCGGCTTACGAGCCGCTGCCGTTTCATCAAGCCTTCTCACTGCCATGTGCTGTGGTGCATTCAAGATTATTTCCGGATTCATGGTTGCCTCCTGGGCAATCGCCTTCATTGCATCAATAAATTGATCAAGAGTTTCCTTACTCTCTGTTTCTGTTGGCTCAATCATCATGGCTTCTTCCACAATCATGGGGAAATAGATAGTTGGGGGATGATAACCATAATCTAATAAACGCTTAGCAATATCCAGCGTCTTTATCCCATAAGGCTTTTGTTTTTTCGCGGTTACCACACATTCATGCATGCAAAATCGATCAAAGGGTGCATAATACACTTCTTTCAATTGACTCAAACAATAATTTGCATTTAGTACCGCATCTTCACTAACTTGCCGCAACCCATCTGGTCCCATGGATCGTATATAAGCATAAGCTCTAACAATAATCCCAAAATTGCCATAAAATGAGTGTATTTTACCAATAGATTGAGGCCTATTTTCATCTAGTCCAAATTGATTACCATCAAAAGTGACTACTGGTATTGGCAAGAAAGGAATTAACTCTTTCTTTACACCAATAGGTCCCGCCCCTGGGCCACCTCCACCATGAGGCGTGGAAAAAGTCTTATGCAGATTAAAATGCACCACATCAAAACCCATATCACCCGGACGAACTATTCCCATAATGGCGTTGGTATTCGCCCCGTCATAATAAAGAAGTCCTCCAGCATCATGGACAATTTTTGCTATTTCTTCAATCTGATTCTCAAATAATCCTAAGGTACTGGGGTTCGTCAACATTAAAGCTGCAGTATCCTCTCCCACTACTCCTCGTAGAATATCAAGATTAATAGAACCATCTTCATTCGATTTTATTTCCACCGTTTCTAAGCCACACACTGTTGCACTGGCGGGATTCGTTCCATGTGCAGAATCAGGAACAATGACTTTTGTCCTCGCCTCTCCCTTTGCCCTGTGATAGGCCCTAATGATTTTAAGTCCTGTTAATTCACCATGAGAACCCGCCACTGGTTGCATAGTAACTGCATCCATACCAGCTATCTCTGTTAAATACTGTTCCGTATTATATAAAAGTTCTAACGCTCCCTGTACTGTTTTTGCATCCTGCAATGGATGTATCTCTGCAAATCCAGCATATTGAGCAATATCCTCATTCACCTTAGGATTATATTTCATCGTGCAAGACCCTAATGGGTAAAATCCAGAATCTACACCAAAATTTCGATTGGATAGTTTTGTATAATGTCTCATTAAGTCTAATTGGCTTACTTCTGGTAACTCTGCTGGCGAATTTCTTAAAAACTGAGATGGAATTAGAGAATCGATGGCGCAGTCGGGCACATCACATGGTGGTAGATCTAAAGCCAATCTTCCCGGCTTACTGATTTCAAAAATAAGAGACTTACAATTTTTCATAGTATTGCCCCCATCCTACTAACTAACTTATCAATATCTGCTTTTGACCTTTTCTCCGTAACACATAGTAGCACACAATCCTTCATGTTCGGATAGTATTTACCAAGGTCTTGGCCCCCGATAATTCCCTCCCCTAGTAAGAATGCATTCACCTCTGCTACGGGCTTAGTAAGACGAATCACAAATTCCTTAAAGAAAGGAACTGTGAAAACTTTTTCACAGCCTGCAAGTTTTGTCAATTCACCATAGGCATACTGCGCCTTCTGCAGGCACTGAGTTGCCACTTGACGGTAACCTTCCTTACCTACAGCAGCTAGATAAACGGCGGCTGATAAGGCACAAAGCGCTTCGTTAGAGCAAATATTAGAAGTTGCCTTATCCCTCCGTATATGTTGTTCACGTGCCTGCAAGGTTAAGACAAATCCTCTTTTACCTTCTTGATCTGTAGTCTGCCCAATAATACGCCCCGGCATCTTTCTCATTAATTTTTCTGTAGCAGCAAAAAATCCAAGATAAGGTCCACCGAAGGATATGGGAATACCCATACTTTGCCCTTCACCAACAACAATATCTGCCCCCAAAGATCCAGGACTCGCTAAGATGCCCAATGAAATCGGATCTACTACTGCAATAAGATACGCTCCTTGTGCATGAGCAATTTCAGCAATCTTCTTTATATCTTCAATGGAGCCAAAGAAATTTGGCGATTGGATAATCACAGCTCCAGTAGATTTACTAACCACTTCTTCAAGATGGGCTATATCCATTATTCCATTTGCAAAATTTACATTTTTTAATGTATATTCCCGATCTACAGCATAGGTTTTAAAAATCTCTTGATAATGAGGATGAACTGTCTGGGCCATAATAATTTCTTTTCTATTTGAAACAGCACAGGCCATCATCGCAGCTTCTGTGACTGCTGTGCCTCCGTCATACATGGAAGCATTAGCTACATCCATACCTGTAATTTCACAAATCATGGACTGATATTCCCATAAAGCTTGAAGATAACCTTGGGATATCTCTGGCTGATATTGGGTATAGGCAGTGTAAAATTCAGAACGGTGAATAACATGGTTAACTACACTAGGTATGTAATGATCATAGGCACCTGCACCTAAGAAACAAAGGTTATCCTGCAAATTTGCATTGGCGCTTGCCATTTTACGCATTTCCTTTGCTAACTCTTGTTCTGATAAGGCATGGGGTAAATTTAACGGTTTATTTATTCTCACTTTTTCTGGAATATCCTCAAACAGAGAATTTACAGAATCAACACCAATAGCATCCAGCATAGATCGCCGCTCCATATCTGTATGAGGTAAATAACTCCAAGCCATTATGAATTTTCTCCTTCCTCTAACATCGTTTGATATGCTGCACTATCCATAAGATTATTAACCTCAGACGCATCTTTTAATTGAATGACTACAATCCATCCCTGACCATAAGGATCTTCATTAATGCATTCTGGTGTATCCCCCAGTACCTCATTGACTTCGATAATTTCCCCTGATACAGGGGCATAAATATCCGAAACTGCTTTGACTGACTCCACGACGGAAAAACTATCGCCACAGGTAACAATAGAACCTATCTCTGGCAATTCAACAAATACAACATCCCCTAATTGAGATTGGGCATAATCATCAATCCCCACGATCACCTTTTCCCCTTCTACTCTCACCCACTCATGATTCTTGGAATACCTTAATTCCTTTGGAATATTCATTTTCATTTTCCCCCTCTTTTATAGAATGGCTTGGCAATGATTTCCCCAGATACTTTTTTCCCACGAATTTCAATCTCTAATTTCTGACCTAACTTACTGTGTTCTGCTTTAATTAAACCCAGTCCTAAATTTTTATCTAAGGTTGGTGAATAAGAACCAGTAGTCACAATCCCAATAGGAACACCATCTAATAAAACTGGATATTGGGCACGAGCGACTCCTCGTTCCGTTAAAACAAATCCAACTATTTTACGACTCACTCCACTTTCTTTCTGCTCTTTTAGCACATCCTTGCCATTAAAACATCCTTTATCTAATTTGATAAAGGGAGTAAGACCTGCCTCTAGGGGCGAAATATCTGCAGACAATTCATGTCCATATAGAGGAAAGCAAGCCTCAAATCGCAGAGTATCGCGACACCCTAACCCTGCTGGCAACAGCCCTAATGGCTTGCCAACTTCCATAAGAGCTTCCCAAATATGGCCTACATCATCAGGGTGACAATAGATTTCAAAACCATCTTCTCCGGTATAACCAGTCCTTGACAATAGTACTTTCTTGTCAGCTAAAATCACCTCTGGAATAAACCAGTAATAGTTAAGCTCGCTAAGAGGAGCATTTGTTAATTTTTCCAAAATACATTCTGACAAAGGGCCTTGTAAAGCTAACTGCGCTGTCTGATCCGATGCATTGATCAGCTCCACATGATAATCTTTGCTATTAGCAATCATCCACTCTAAATCTTTTTGAATATTTGCCGCATTAATTACTAATAGATACTCTTCTTCAGCTAATTTGTAGATAAGTAAATCATCTACTGTACCGCCGTCCATGTAACACATGGGTGTGTATTGCACTTGGTTTTTCAACAGGCGTGACACATCATTTGTAACTAACTTTTGCAAAAAGGCAATTGAATCTGGCCCCTTCACAAAGACTTCCCCCATATGAGACACATCAAATAAACCAGCTTTGTTTCTTACCCCTTGGTGCTCTTCCTTGATGCCAGTATATTGCACTGGCAAGGACCATCCTCCAAACTCAACCATTCTGCCACCATATTTCACATGTGTTTCATATAGGGGCGTCTTCTGAACCAAGGTCATGGCTTCACTCCTCCTAATTTTAAAATAGTAAAAAAAAACATATCATTGTGACTTTGTGGTTTATAATAATAAAAAACAACAGACAGAGGCCAACATTAGTTGGCCTCTGTCTGTTGTACCTGAGAGAATGTCGAATCAATCGATTACCCCTTGGGTGCCGCATAGCGGTCTTTCCAGAGTTCCATTAGGATGCGGTCCTTTTGCCTGAGAGTTTTTGCCTATTGCTCCTTCGGCGACTGTAATCAGTACTCTCCCACACCCCTCATATGGATCACGTTATGTAATTTCATTTCTGATTATTCTTAATTTTCATTTTATATTTCTTGCTTACTAAAGTCAATATCAACTTTTAGCAAATATTACAGATTGACTTTTGTAGCTATATTCTACATGATTGATTTATCCTTCTCATGATATACTAGTAGAATACTAACCGTTACCTGAAATACTGATTTAAAATATTATAGAGGTGATCATATGCCAATAAAAATTTTAGTAGCGGATGACGAACCTGCTATTTCCGAAGTAGTGAAATTATACTTAGAGCAAGAAGGTTTTATCGTTTATACAGCTGAGGATGGAGATTTAGCCCTTGCCATTGAAACCAAAGAGCAACCAGACTTACTAATCCTTGATGTTATGCTCCCTAAATTATCAGGTTGGGATATTTGTCAAACGATTCAACGTTCTGTACCTATTATATTTCTAACAGCCAAAAGTGCTGAATCCGACAAGATAACTGGATTTTCTCTAGGAGCAGATGACTATATTACCAAACCCTTTAGTCCCAAAGAACTAGTGGCGAGAATAAAAGCGGTATTGCGCCGCAGCGGTTTATTACAGCAAAGTGGGGTAACATTAAATTTTGCAGAACTGTCCATAAATACTGCCTCCCAAGGAGTAGAATGCAATGGACAGACAGCCTCCTTATCCCCTAAAGAATTTGAACTCTTATTCTTTTTAGCTCGCCATCCTCAAATTGCCTTTTCCCGTGAGCAACTGCTCACAAATATCTGGGGTTACGACTTTGATGGCGATGACCGCACAGTAGATGCAACCATCAAACGCCTGCGCCAAAAATTACATAATTCAAATTTTATTTATATTCATACGGTGTGGGGTACAGGCTATAAATTCGAGGTGCTAGCTAAATGATACGTTCTATTTTCAGTAAAATACTGCTGTCCCACATTGGAATTATCCTCATTAGTACCATCACCCTGACATTGTTTATGTCATATCTAGTAAGATCAAATGCTATTGATACAAAACGCCAAGATTTATTATTCAAAGGCCAAGCCGTTATTGCACTACTTACACCTAACATTTTGGCCGGCAATGTCCCTTCCAACGAATCTCTTGCAAGAATTAGCGAGCTTGCAGGTGGAAGAATCTGGTTAATTAACGAAAATGGTACCGTTCTTGCTGGACAGCCACCCTATAATTGGGCTAGGCGTTTTGAAGAAGACCGACAAGAATATGCAGATTTATTTAGCAATAGTCCCCACTCATGGATACGCCCTTCTTATCGACGGGATCCTTCCATTGTTGTCACCTTCGCCATACCTGAAGCGCCCACACCTATTGTAGTCTTTCTAGATGCCCCTATTGTAGGCGTAAACAAAACAGTAGCATCTTTAGAAAGAACGTTGCTTTATTCTTTACTAGCCAGCCTCTTTACCGCGATTATTGCAGGCTTTCTCATTGCCCGCAGTCTTACTAAGCCCATTGCTAATATTAGTCAAGCTGCTAAAGATTTTGCTAATGGCAACTATGACAGCCGTACTACAGCAACAGCAAATAATGAGATTGGCGGTTTAGGACGTACCTTTAATACTATGGCAGATTCGTTAGCAGAAATTGAACAAAACCGTCGTAACTTTTTGGCTAATGTCTCTCATGAACTAAAAACCCCAGTAACCTCTATCCAAGCTCTATCAGAAACCATCCTAGACGGTTTGGCTCCTAAGCCCGAACAGCAACAGCGCTACATTGCTACCATCTTACAAGAAAGCCAGCGTCTAGGCCGTTTGATTAGCGATTTACTCGATTTATCCCAGTTAGAAGCAGATGAATTATCCATTGTCTGTGAAAAAATAAATTTGCAAACATGGCTGTCCACTGAATCAGATAAATTGGAAGCCCTGCTGACACCTAAACAAATTGCCCTGCAAAAGAATATACCCGAACAACTGCCGCATGTATGGGGTGATCCGGATCGCCTAGGACAAGTACTTACCAATCTAATGACTAACGCGATTCGCTATTCACCTGAACAATCTATTATTACAATTCGTTTGCTATCTACAAAACATCACGTTACAATATCCATTAGCGACCAAGGACCAGGCATATCTCCTGATGATTTGCCTTATATATGGGATCGATTTTATCGAGGAGATAAATCCCGGGCCCGCACTTATGGAGGCACAGGTCTCGGACTAGCAATTACTAAAAAATTAGTACAAGCCATGCAAGGTGATATTAGAGTAGACAGCCAGGTTGGTAAAGGCTCCACTTTCACCTTCACCCTTCCCATTGCGAAATAAAGAAAGCCTTGTCATATATCTGTCATATTTTCCTTGTATACTGACCTTAGCAGCCAATAGGGCTGACAAAAGTTGCAGGGGGAATCTCCATGAAAATTGTAAGTAGAAAAACAATTGCCGCGATGGTTGCCGGTACTTTTATTATAGCAGGTGC
Source organism: Pelosinus sp. (assembly GCA_029239675.1). Taxonomy (GTDB): domain Bacteria; phylum Bacillota; class Negativicutes; order DSM-13327; family DSM-13327; genus Pelosinus. Next base: position 20,028 of record JARBUM010000029.1, read on the forward strand.
TGCTAGTCCTTTCATTGTCCAAGCGGCAGAGACAGAAAAAACACCTTCAGCATATCACCAAAAACAAGAAAAAAAGAAAATGAGTCCTGAGGAAGCAGCTAAAAGACTTTCAAATGCTTTTGGTATTGAGGAATCTACCATATTGAATTATAGCAACAATGGCATGAGCTTTAAGGACATTGGCAAAGCCGCATTCTTAGCCAAAGCTGGTGGTAAATCCTTAGACAGTGTCATAAGTCAAAAAACAGCTGATAATAACTGGAGAGATGTTGCTCAATCTTTAGGTATTACAAAAGAACAACTAAAAGTTGCACATCAAGACATGGCAGCCAATCAACTTAATCAAAGGACTGGTCTCGATAAAAAGACTGCCTTAAACCTACTTCAGGATGGCTACCACCCTCATGACATTGGAATGGCAAGCCAGCTAGCTACTGCTTCCAAAAAATCAATTAAAGACGTACTCTCATTGAAGAAAATTAACAATACTTGGTTTGATGTAGCAAAAAAACTAGGCATTGATGCCGAAACATTTAAAAAAGACTTTAAAGGCATGGGACATGGTCCTCACCACAAAGGGCCACGTCACGAAGATGGCGAACGTCGCTTCTAAAACTTAATTTATCACAGTCCATAGATAAAAACGGTAGATGCAAAGGCGCTATCGCAGACACGAAGAACTCGAAGGGATTTATTAACAGGCCTTCGTGTTCTTCGTACATCTTCACAACTTCGCGTTTCAGCGTTTTTCTCAAAAAAAATTATAACTTCAAGTACCATAAGAAAAGACTTGGCTTATTGCCAAGTCTTTTCTTATTATATCACTGCTTCCACAGTGCCAATAACATCACCACGGTGATTTTTTAATACAGGAGGGAAAGATTCAATCAATTGCTGGTATTCAGAAGATGATACCAAATCTAATTTTTTCAATATGGCAATACCTGCCGGAGTAATGGCTCGGAAACCACCATCATCAATTTTAAAACTTATCCCCAGTCCATCTGGCACTGATGCAAGACAATATACTGACTCTGCACCAATCTTAGCCAAGATACGCCCCTTCGTAACATTCATAAGTACAGTATCAAAACGTTTGCGACCTGCCACTACTTGCGGATGAGCCAGCATAGCATCTCGAATTAGGCGTATTGACGCTTCACGTCCATCCCATTGCCCCTCTTCTGGTTTCGCCAAACGAGCATAAGCCCATGCCATATTATACAACGGTAAATAGAATACTGGTACACCACAGCCATCGATGCCTGTATCTACGTCCTCTTTTCGTAAGTTAGCACTGTCGGCAACAACCTGATACATAATTTGTTGTACAGGATGGGCAAGCTCCGTATATCCTGTAGTATCGACTTGCAGCATTTGAGCAAGAGCTAACATACCACTGTGTTTACCTGAACAAGCATTATGTACCGCCTGATAAGGTAATTGTTGAACCACTAATTCTTTTGCCATTTTACTACTCATAGGCTTAGCTGCCCCACAAGCCAAGGCATCCACTGATAAGCCAATCTTTTGTAATACACTATGGGCTAGATGAACATGTTCAGCCTCACCACTATGAGAAGATACCATAAAGGCAACTTCTTCATCTGTTAAAGTAAACTTATCTATTCCGCCTTTTTCAATAAGAGGCAACACTTGAAAAGGCTTAGCAGCCGATCGCCAAAACATCGACCTGTTTCCATCCCCAAACTCCCAAACCATCTTTCCTGTAACATCTACAACAGCTACATCAGCACGGTGTCGACTTTCTACTTTACCATCCCGTGTATAATGCAATAATACTTCACTCATAACCAAACACCCCCATTGATATAGTTCTATTATAACGGACAAGCCAATTTTCACCAAGTACTACCATAAGAAAAAAATTAAAGCTAGCAGTATTGTGTTTTTCTTGGTTCGAATAAATAAGTTATAGCATACAGAAAAGGGCAGGTTTACACCTGCCCTTCCAAAACTAGGAACGAGAAATATATACTATTTTCGGTCCTGTTTGACTGCTATCATCAGCATTCTCACTTTTAGTAAGAGTTATTTTCTCCGTCTCCGATTTCTCAGAAATCTTGCCATTTGCTAACAACTCTTCCAAATCTGAAGCTTCCAGTGTTTCTTTTTCAATAAGAGCATCAGCAATCAAATGAAGCTTATCAATATTTTCTTGTAGCATTGCTTCCGTTTTATTGTAAGCACCTTCAATCAATCTTCGTACCTCTTTATCAATAGAAGAAGCTACCTCTTCACCGTAATTGCGGTCCCGAGAAATATCTCTTCCTAAGAAGACTTGTTGCTGTTGTTTATGTCCAAAAGTGATTGGTCCTAGATTTTCACTCATACCATATTCCGTAATCATCTTACGAGATAAATCAGTGGCACGTTCCAAATCATTCTGCGCACCAGTGCTAATTTCCTTAAGAACAACAGCTTCAGCCACACGGCCACCTAATAACACACTTAATTGCTCTAGCAATTCTGTACGTGTAGCATAATAACGATCTTCTGTTGGCAACATCAAGGTGTAACCACCAGCTCGACCTCTTGGAATAATAGACACTTTATGCACAGGGTCCGTATTATCGAGGAGCATTCCAATTAATGCATGACCTGCTTCATGATAAGCAGTGAGTTTTTTCTCACGCTCACTAATCACTTTACTTTTACGCTCCGGTCCTGCAACAACACGTTCAACGGATTCCTCCATTTCTGGCATCTCAATCCGTTTTTTGTTACGTCTTGCTGCTAAGAGAGCAGCTTCATTGACTAAGTTACTTAAATCTGCACCCGTAAAACCTGGTGTACGACGTGCCAGCACATCAAGACTTACATCTTTTGCTACTGGTTTGCCTTTGGTATGAACCTTTAAGATTTCTTGGCGTCCTTTTACATCCGGTTTATCAACAACAATCTGTCTATCAAAACGACCTGGGCGGAGTAAAGCTGGGTCAAGAATATCCGGACGGTTGGTAGCTGCAATGATAATAATTCCTTCATTGACGCCAAAGCCATCCATTTCTACTAACAGCTGATTTAATGTCTGTTCCCGTTCATCATGTCCGCCGCCAAGACCTGCACCACGTTGGCGTCCCACAGCATCTATTTCATCAATAAACACGATGCAAGGTGCGCTTTTCTTAGCTTGTTCAAATAAATCCCGCACCCTTGAAGCACCAACACCAACAAACATCTCTACGAAGTCAGAACCACTGATGCTAAAGAAAGGAACTCCCGCTTCACCAGCTACTGCTCGCGCTAATAAAGTTTTACCTGTACCAGGAGGTCCAAATAGTAATACACCTTTGGGAATACGCGCTCCTAAGTCATTAAATTTCTTAGGATGTTTTAGGAATTCCACCACTTCTTCTAATTCCTGCTTTGCTTCATCAGCACCAGCCATATCATTAAAAGTAACTTTAATTTTATCTTCACCATGAAGCTTTGCTCGGCTTTTGCCAAAAGACATCACCCGATTTCCGCCGCCTTGTGTCTGCTGCATAATAAAGAACCATACCCCTATTAACAGCAACATGGGTAAAATCGAAGAGAAAATTGTTGTCCACCAAGGTGGCTGCGGTGGCTGTTCAGCCTTAATATCTACATTTTTTTCCCGCAACGTATTAATAAGTGTAGGATCATTCGGCGTGATGGTAGTAAACTCAGTACCATCTATCAGCTTGCCTCGAATGTCTTTATCGACAACCGTTACACTCTGAACCTTTTGCTCCTCAATTTGATGTAAAAATTGAGTATAGCTAATTTCCTGCTTATTTGTCGTACGTGTGGAGTAATAGTCAATTATTGAAATAGCAATGATGATAATCAACAAATAGAAACTTACATTTCGAAAAAATTTATTCAAAGTAGCCCTCCTCTCAATGAAGCACCAACGTTATTTTCCTGCCATGGGCATTGTCATGTCCTTTGGCCTCCATAGTGAAATATTATACCATCAAATCTAATATTTAACAATAAAGAAGACTTGATTCAGGTAGAGTTTTAACTCCTTCTGAATCTTAGTCCCTCTTACTCCCAATTGCCAAGAATGGAAGCCGTAGAGTGAATTGGTCATCGGATACGCTTAGTCCTGATAAACTTCAGGTTTTAAGATACCGATAAAGGGTAAATTCCGGTATTTTTCAGCATAATCAAGACCATAGCCGATTACAAAATGGTCTGGTATTGTAAAACCATTATACGCAATATCCACATCTACTTTACGGCGGTCTGGCTTATTGAGAAGTGTACATATCTTAATGCTAGCTGGCTGGCGAGATTTAAGATTATCCACCAAATAATTCAACGTCAAACCTGAATCAATAATATCTTCTACTACAAGAACATGCTTCCCTTCTACATTTTCATCAAGATCTTTTAAAATTCTTACTACACCACTTGAGCTGGTGCCCGCTCCATAACTGGATACTGCCATAAAATCAATAGCTACGGGAACTTTAATCGCTCTGGCTAAATCAGCCATAAACAATACGGCTCCACGTAATACCCCAATCATTAAAATTTCCTTACCAGCATAATCAGCAGTAATTTCTGCTCCTATTTCTAAAATACGCTTCGCTAATTGCTCCTCACTAAGTAAAACTCTTTCTACGTCATTAATCACTATTGTTCCTCCTGTTTTATTATATATATTACACAATAAAAAAATGTAACCGATTGCTATTTAATTACTTTTTATTGCATTTCCGAGTATTTTTAACACCAAAAACCTTTTCGTCTTACCTGTACTTTTGCCGCATTGGCTCTGGCGATATCCACCTATCCAAATGATACCTTGAACATCACAAATGATAGGGACCGAATCCCTCAAATCTCTAGGAACTTTTTCATCAATGAAAAAATCCTTGACCTTTTTACTCCCCGTAAAGCCAAGAGGCTGAAAACGATCACCATTACGACGGATACGAACAATTAATGGCAAGGCCAACTCTTCCACATCAAAAACAGCTACATTGAACTGACTTTTAACCCTGGCATCTGTTATTTCTGCAATGATTTGTATGCCAAGCTCATTAATTTGCGTAATGCCGGGCACAAGTAATTCCCGTCCAGAAAACTCTACCTTTTTAGGCAAGATCAAAGGCTTTTCTCCTAGGTATAGTCCATCATAAGTTTTATGAATTGTCAAGCCAGCAGGTAACTGCAAAATACTGCCTACTCGCCCATTAAAAAGCATCTCTATCAAAGTTTCCACATGAGAAAAGCTTATTCCTCTTAAAGACCCTTGTTTTTTTTCAATCGCTAAACGAAATAGTTCACGTATAACAGCAATATGTACAGATTTCACTTGGTCCGCCATAATAAATAAACTATTCGCATGCTCTTTTATAACCTGTGACCATATACTCTTGGCTGTATCTTGAATAAAATCATGTTCATCACCAACAATGGTTGCTGTTCTACATAGAGAATCTTTAACAGCACTATTATACTGTTTTTCCAGCTCAGGTAAAAGATGAATCCGTATACGATTACGTAAATAATTTATTTCAAAGTTAGAACTATCAAATTTGGGCTCTAGCTGTTCTCTTTTACAAAAGGCGATAATATCAGCTCTACTAACGGATAGTAACGGCCGAATAATATCACCATTAACTGGCTGCATCCCTCGTATTCCTGCACTACCCGATCCTCGAAGCATATTTATTAATACCGTTTCCGCCTGATCATCTCGATGGTGCCCCGTAGCAATCTTGGCACCACCTAACTCTTTAGCAATTTCACGCAAAAACTGATAGCGCACCACCCGAGCAGCTTCTTCCCCTGACATGCCCGTTTCCTCAATAAATTGGGGTACATCAATTGCTTTATGATAACATACAAGATTACGTTTGGCGCAGAAATCTACTACAAAGGCCGCCTCCATAGCCGATTCTTCTCCACGGAACATATGGTCCACATGGGCAACAACTATACTAATATTATATTCTAAACGAAATGCAGCAAGGATATGTAACAATGCCAAGGAATCTGGCCCACCTGAACAAGCTACTACAATTTTATCTCCTTGATCCAATAAATTATATTTATTTATCCACGCTCTAACTTTTTCTAACATCCTGCCAACGACTCTCCAAATTATAGTTTTTTATCAACTGAAAAATAGTAGAACTGACGAAAATACCAAAGGCAATCGCTCCAGCTGTTAATATGGTCTGCATCCCTTTAGCAACACCATCCACATAATGGCCTTCCACCATATACAGCATAGTCATATAAGCATCACCTCCAGGAACTAAAGGAATAAATCCTGGAATAATAAAAATAGTTGCTGGTTTTTTAAGAACCCTGGCCAAAATTTCTGACATGATTCCGACTGCTACACTGGCAAGAAAATCAGCCAATATTCCTGAACCACCAAGTCTCATAGTATTATACATAATCAGCCAAGCCACTACTCCTACGAAACTGACATATATTAATAATCTACGAGGGATACGATATAATATGCCCACAGATACTGAAATTAAAAGTACTGCCATTATTTTTAATGCCAACATATCCTCACCTCATTAGACCTTAAAAGATAATACAATCACGACGCCCATGGCTACTGCTACAGACGTCAGTGCAGCTTCTAGCCCCCGGGACAAACCACTTAACAAATCACCAGCAATCACATCACGTATGGCATTGGTAATTGCGACTCCAGGAACTAAGGGCATAATACCACCAATAATAACGGCATCCGGTCTTAAATGGGGCCATAAGGAATGCAGGAGAACACCGCACAAAGCAACCGCCATGCCGCCAAGGAATTCGAAAGTAAACTGCACACCACGTAATTTTGATACCAAATGAGCAATATAGCGCACTATCATGGCCGCGGTAAAAGCTGCTGCTATTTCAAAGAAAAGAGCATTTTGTAAAACCGCTGTCCCTCCACCAATAGCTCCTGAAGCAAGCATAGATGGCAACAATGAAAAGCCGGTACGTTCTTTACTAATTCCTTCTAAAATACGTTTAGCATCCTCATACTCTATACGCTGGGCTACCAACCTTCGGGATAGCTCATTTACTTTTGAAATTCGATCCAAATTTATCGTACGATTTCGTACCCGCCGCATAACCGTCAACGTACGTCCAACCTCATCTGTTACAGTCAAGAAAACACCCGTAGGAATGACAAAGCTCTCCACCTTACTAGCTCCGCAAGCTTTGGCCATATGATCCATGGTCGCTTCTATTCGATAGGTTTCTGCCCCATTTTTCAGCATAACCTCACCTGCTATCCCTGCTAAGGAAACCATTTGCTCCAACGAGATTGCCACCTACGCACACCACCTAACCTATTTTTACCTTTTATTCTCTTGCCCTATTCTATTCTCCTGCAATTACAACAAAAATAACCCAGGATATACCTGAGTTATTCCATATTATTTGCTATTCAGAATACTGGGATATTTTTGCAACCATAACGGTCATATCATCATGGACACGATTGCCAGACATCAAGAGTGCCTGGGCTAAAATTTGTTCCGCCAATGCTTGTGGTTTCGTATTAACTCCACGCCGCAGAAAATTAGCTAGCCAATTTTCCTTATCTAAGCTACTTTGAGGAACATCTACAATTCCATCACTAACCATAATAATAAAATCACCATCGACTATTACAGTCTTTATTGGTTGAATTTCAATTTGCTGTAAAATACCAATTGGCAAGGAGGAGGACTTGATGGTCATGACTTCTCTAACCCTTTTAACAAAGCTGGGGGCTGATCCAATTTTCAGAAATTCTGTTTCACCCGAATAAGTATCAATTACTACCATATCTAGAGTTACAAAAGATTCTTCTGGAGTACGCAATAGCAACATTGAATTCACGGTTTTCACAGCTATGTCAATATCAAAACCAACTAACAATAAATTTTGCAAAAATTTTATTGCCATCGTGCTCTCCAAGGCAGCCTGCTTACCGCTCCCCATACCATCACTAAGTATCAATGCGACTTTTCCTTTATACAAAGGAGTAACCGTACAAGTATCGCCACATACCCCTTGTCCCTCTTTTGCAAAATTCGCCACACCCGTCTCTACCTGAAACCGTTTAGCCATTTTCATTGCTAAGCTACATTTTTTCCTCTTGCTCTCATTACCACATTCAGCCCGTAGAATTAGCTTTTCTTTCATAACACTGGATGCCAAGGGCAAGATTGTATTCACACATTCCCGCTTACCGTTACATGGATTCTTATTGGCTTCTATCATAGCTCCTCCTTGCTTGCCTGTCACTCTCACCCCTGTAAGTGGACAGGCAAGCATAGCAGCTTTTTCTTGTAAAACTAAGGCTAGATCCTTATCAGAATGATCCACCTTGCCAATTTCATAAGCTAAGTTACTAATAATCACACTAGTAGCCTTCATTTGTTCTGTAACAATTTGACGCTGTTCTATTATTCTTTTTTGCCAAAAGGATGCTGCAAGATTTCGTTCTGATACCAGTCCTATGGTCTCTACCAATTCCTTTCTTTTAATGCAATTTTCCTGAAATACTTGTGGCATCTTACCTAAGGGCATGGATTTTATCTCCCTTTGCCCCAACAATTCCAAAATACCATGATAAGTACGATAAAAATCAGCTTCCCAACATTGAGGCCTTTTGCTACAATCCACACATAGTTGCTCTCCTACAGCAGATAAGGTCCTAGCCAACTCATCATCTTGAATTTTCCCCTTCGTATCTTCAACCATACTGCTAAAGGTTCCAGCCAAATCATTAAAAACCTCCGCAATATTATTAATTTTAGAGACAGTCTCCTGCAGATGTAAATAACCATTTACGGTGGGTGGAGCAGATGAAAAAGCAATCTCACACCAATTTGCTAATCCTTTACTAGGTACTAACATAAATAGACCGCCTGCAATCGCACACTCACTTACTATCCTTATTAATTGTTGATCTTGTCCAAAATATAATACAGTGATGGCACTTCCTAGAATAAAACCTAAGATTACAGCAAATTTCCCCAAGCCTCGAAAAGCTCCCGCTAAGACACCTGCTACCCCATATATAGATACTGCAAGCGTAGCATTACCATCACTTAACCCTATGATCAGACCCACCACTACGCCTACACAAGCACCAAATCCTGGCCCACCAGCTAGAGACATAGCCATAATCAGCAAACAACCAGCCATATTACGAATACTATAATCGAGAACTACAGTATTACCTAGTCCAGCCACTGCAAGAGCCAGCAGCAAAATCATACAACTGAGACGTTCACTCGTGACATATTGCTGGGAATAGGTGGAATGTCTCTCTGTTAGCAGCGGCACACCATACATAAAAATATAGGATAAAACCATGCAAGTTCCAGCGTCAAATAACACTAATAGGAAACTATATAAAGTAGGCTGTCCAAACATACTCATAACTAATCCACTGCATAATACAGAACAAAATACCAATAACGGCACAGCCAGTATTTTTTTATGTAACCGTGTAAGCTTATCTGCCCAGAAAAAATATAAAACCATTGTTACAATATAGGTGCCAACCTCTGCATAATATCCCCCAGATATAACCCCTGCAATACTCCATACGCCTACCATCAGAGCTCGTTT
>JARBUM010000120.1 GCA_029239675.1 Pelosinus sp.
GTTCTAACACGCGTCCTATTACATAATGCACCATTTCTTCTTGTATTTTAATATTTTCATCCATATTAAAATATGCCATCTCAGCTTCAACCATCCAAAACTCCATCAAATGGCGACGAGTTTTCGATTTTTCCGCACGAAATGTGGGCCCAAAACAATATATTCTTCCTAATGCCATAGCATTTGCTTCGCTATATAACTGCCCACTTTGTGATAAATAAGCTTTTTCACCATGATAATCTAAGCCAAACAAGGTTGAAGTACCTTCACATGCCGATGGTGTAATAATTGGTGCATCCGCCAAAACAAAATCTCGTTGGTAGAAAAAATCTCTAAAAGCATGTTCAATTTCGGAGCGAACTCGAAGAATCGCCATTTGCCGAGGGGTACGAATCCATAAATGACGACGTTCTAATAAAAAATCCACCCCATGTTCTTTATGTGTAATAGGATATTCCTCTGCGATACGTACTACTTCAAAACCTGTAACTTGCATCTCATAACCGCCAGCAGCCCGAGGTTCTTCTTTGACAACTCCTGTAACCGTTATGGAGGTTTCTTGCGTTAATTCCTTGGTTTTAGCAAAAACCTCTTCCCCTATATCTTGCTTTACAATGACACATTGTAAAAGACCACTACCATCACGCAAGATCAGAAATTTTATTTTCCCTGAACCGCGTTGATTGTACAACCATCCTTGAATCGTTACTTCTTCACCTAGGTGGTTACCAAGATTTTTAATCAATACTGTATTCAAATGTCCCACTCCTTGTGATTCAATTCTATATTTGATTATCATAGTATTATTTTACTACTAATACTAAAAACTCCTGCCATAAGAAACAAAAAAGCATACGAAAATATAAGCAGGTAAAAACCTGCTTATATTTTCAGTCATATAAATAACTCTTATTTGCCGCTGAATTGCTGTTCTTGGGCTTGAATCATCTTACGTACCATTTGACCACCTACACGGCCGTTATCAGCGGAAGATAGCGCACCTTTATAAGTGTTCTTATAGTCCTTAAGCCCAATTTCAGCTGCCGTTTCTTCTTTCAATTGATCAAGAGCTTTTTGTGCGGCAGGGTTCACAGGTTTTTTACTCCTAGACATTACGCAACACCCTCCATAAATTTATTTGTAGTGCCTGTTTATAGATTGCCTATAATGAATGTATTACATACATTGAAATTCTTGGTTAAAAAACCATTCATAACCTTAACAAAATAGACCACCTTACATAATAAATATCTTTTTAGCTAAGAGAAGAACATACTGTAGCAACGCAACATAAAATAATAATAAAACACGATCTCTAAATTTATATTTTAATAAAGGAGGAGTCTCCATGAATACCAGCAATATCGAGGTCCTAGGTATAACACCTCAATCCGATTTTCCAATTTGCCCCCCTCATTATCCTTGCTCGCAAATTTGTCAAATAGATAAACTCTTTTTAGCGTGCCAACATGACATTCATAAGATACTCAAAGTGATTGTAACTATTAGTATCTGTTCCTTTAAAATCATTAATACGCCAATTGGAAAAAAAGTAGTTGTACATGGTCTTAAGCATATAAAAGTTATTTCTTCCATTGATAAACAATGCCATTGTACCCACTCTGCTTGCTTTGATATCCCGTTTTGTCTTTTTATCAAGTTAAAAGATTTTGATGCTACCATTACAAAAATATGTACTATAGTAGAAGATATTTCTGTGCAATGCTTAAAAAATCAATTTTTATTAGTAACTAGTGTAATTTTCGCATGCCCAGTTTTTAGCACTGACATGAAACCAGATCCATTTAATTGTCACCATGAGCACAAAATAACTTGTAATTGCAATAAACCATCTCATGATTATTCTAATCAGTACTATAGTTCCCCTGGCATTCCACCCGTTTATCACAAGGAATGTGAATGCAAGGAAGTAGATACAATCCATTCTAAGCAAAATCACCATCCTACTTGTCCATTATACCAACATCCTGCCAATTCAGCATATCATACCTACGAAGGCTACTATGATGATCGATAATCCACTATGATATGCTCAAAGATATAATAATTGCGCAGGTCATACTCTCTGTAAATCCTATGTTATTAGGTTTTCAATATAAAAAAGAGGTTAGCAATTAGCAACCTCTTTTTTTATATTTATTATTATCATTTTTGTAACAAAATAGCATCTGCATTGATATGATATGATAACTTATACACTCGCCACCAGAAAGATAATAAATATCTAATCCAAGGAGGAATCTATCTTTATGGCATGCAAAAAAGGCACACAATTTGCAGTAAATGGGATATTGCCCCTTCCAAAGCACACGCCAGATATTGATTTTCTACTTCGTGCAACTTCTACTCCTATCATTGAAAAAACCATCATCTTAGATAAACAAATTAGTTTTTCCGGCCATGTAAATATTTGTATAGAATTTGTATCCTCTAATTTTAGCACTACACAAACAGTACATTTTATCTCTTTTGAAGCCCCATTTATTGCTATTATTAACCATTGTTGTGCAAAATCGGGGATGGACTGTCAATTAAAAGCTTCAATCAAGCACCAAGAATTTCAACTTACCACTAACAAATGCATTACAAAATTAATCGTAATAAAAGTATCTGTACTTAAGCTTAGCAAATCTTGCATTAATTCCAATTCTCATTGTTCTGAACCAAGTCTTACTTTATTATGTACACCAGAAAAACTTAGACCTTGTCAAACTACATACCATGCTACTCATCCTGTCACGTCTAAAGATGATTATCATGAGATGCCACCTTTTAGCGATTTTCATATTCCCTCTTCCCAGCAGTTGGAACCCTCTGATCCTGCCAACTGCTGTAAAGAACATACCAACACACCCTCACATAATTCCTGCGATTACCAAGTGGAAGAGGAGTAAATGTTTAATGGGCTAAAAAAAACTGTTCCAGAATACTGGAACAGTTAGGATCTTTTATTATTCTACCGTAATGGTTTGAGAACTTTCCCACAAACCATGAATATTACAGTATGAAGTAGCAATCAATGTACCTGAGCTATTTAGTTTTACAATGGCTTTAGCAATAGGATCAGCATAAACTGGTCCTTTATTTGCCCCTTCAGTAGATTCACCATGCACATTGAACTCACAAGTAGCAACCTCATATACAAATTTGCCATTATCAGGTTTAAAATATAACTTAATCCAACGAATATGGTGCTCAGTCGTGTTAGGATGAGCAATTTCTTTACCTACAGAAAAATCTACCGCAAAGCTTTCTCCTGCTTTTACTTTCTCTGGAGCCTCAATAACTGGAGCGTGTTTTTCAGTTTTCCAATCAGCACTTTGAATCACATCAGAAATTTTCATAAATGTAAAACACTCCTTTTATATTTAGTATGTCTTCCTATTATACATATATTTGCCAATAAATCAGAAATCCCTTTTTTATTTTTTACTATTATGGATTTTTGATACCTCATATCTATTTCATTATCGAAATAAATCTATATGTAAATTGCGTACTAATTGCAGTTCTATATTTTCCCATTCCTCTGGATCTCCCACTTCAATAGGTAACAAAGTAAGAGAAGTATCACAATTAAAAATAGCCTTTGCAACCTGCATCGCTGCCAAACCATTTGCAGCATTACAGGCAGCCTCCAATATTTGTCGATCAAATTTACAGGTAAATAAGCATTCTGTATTTGTGCCCTCTTTTGACATACCATATACATACCCTATGCGAAAGGATGGTATATGAGCATAAATTGCAGACATGACTCTTATTGAAACGGCTGCGCATAATTCAAAATACTGTTTGTTAATGGTGCGCATTTCCTTCTCTTGAAAGCTTGGCCTCCCCGATGACTGTAAGGCGCAGATCTGCGTCGGAATAATGGATTTGGGTGGCAACCAGATTTTCACCGCTGCGACATTCATGTATACCGCCACGTCTGCACTTACATGAAAAGGAAAAGAAGTGCCAGTTAATATTTGATCAATCTTCGCAAAAATAGTCCCAATATCTCCTGCTATTAAATTCTCAATTCCTTTAATACGCTCATCTTCGGCATGTTCATGCTTCTCTTTTTCTTTTTGGATTAATTGTTGCTCATTCGCAATCCAATCATCAATCTCCTTTTGCTTTGCTATGACTATCCTCTCAATGTCCCTATGACGTTTTTGTAGTAGAATAGCTAATAATGCAAGTAACGTAACTACACCAACCCCAGAGATCCACAATAAGATCACATTGCTACTGATAAGTAACATGAAAATTAAAACCAATAATAAACCTACATGCGTAGTAATAGGCATTACGAATTTACGTTCCTCTTCTATTCGTACCTTCTCCAGCATGCCGGAGCAATCTGGTATCGTTCTTTCTTTCCAAGGTTTCCTAATCAGTAGGGATGTATAATCAACTTCTTCATAATTAAAATTGCTAATAGCGGCCAATGTATTTTCTACCATCTGACAATGATCATACTCTTGGCGCCAGCGGTCCATCTGATCTACATGACGAAAATATAGCTCATCAACATAGACTTTACCTTTATCCTGTCTCGTACCCGGCAGTATCTTTGTAGCCTGGCCATCCCTTTTTTTTGTCATTCTATCTACACCTTTCACCTAACTCTCTCAGAAATCTTTATTATAATTATTCTTCGCCTATTCTCTATTGTAAACTAAAGATTCATATCTGCCCAGTTTTTTTTCGAAAAATAATAGACAAACTGTATATTATGTGGTACATTTTAATAAAATAACCTTTAAGTTAGTCCAGAGAGGCTAATAAGGTACACAATGATAAGGCTTAACAAGGCCTATCTGTATTGACCTTATAACTCTTACTCTGGTAAGAGTTTTTTTATTGTGTGCGAAGGTATATTAAGGAGGATTTTATGAATACACGTATCATTCAAGTCGAAGAAAAATTACCACTGCTCCAACTATTTCCTTTAAGTTTACAACACTTATTTGCCATGTTCGGTGCTACTGTGCTGGTTCCAATTCTATTCAAAGTAAATCCAGCGACGATTTTATTGTTTAATGGTATTGGTACGCTTTTATATCTTTTCATCTGCAAAGGTAAAATACCTGCTTATCTGGGTTCCAGTTTTGCTTTTCTTTCCCCCGTCTTTGTAGTTCTACCTCAATATGGTTATAATGCAGCATTAGGTGGTTTTATTGCTGCTGGAGTTGTATTTTCCCTCGTATCTCTTTTGATTGGTGTTATAGGTACTAAATGGATTGATACGGTTTTCCCTCCTGCCGCTATGGGAGCTATTGTTGCTGTAATTGGTCTAGAGTTAGCGCCTGTCGCTGCTGATATGGCAGGTCTTACAGCCAAAACATTAGATCCCCATGTTATTACTGTCTCACTTTTTACCCTAGCTGTTACGATACTGGGTTCTATCATGTTTCGCGGTTTCTTAGCCATCATTCCCATTCTTATCGGTGTGCTTACTGGCTATATTTTGGCTTTCTTCCTCGGATTAGTAGATTTAAGTGCTGTGTCTGCAGCCCCTTGGCTTGCCGCTCCTACTTTTTATACTCCTGAGTTTAACTTCAATGCAATTGTTATTATTTTACCTGCAGCCCTTGTGGTCATCGCAGAACATATTGGCCACCTGATAGTCACTGGAAATATTGTAGGTAGAGATTTAGCTAAAACACCAGGACTGCACCGTTCATTACTAGGCAATGGCCTATCTACCATAATCTCAGGATTTTTTGGTTCCACTCCAAACACTACCTATGGTGAGAATATTGGTGTAATGGCGATTACCAAGGTCTATAGCACTCAAGTCATTGGCGGTGCTGCAATACTAGCAATTATTCTCTCCTTCATTGGTAAGTTATCTGCTGCTATTCAGAGTATTCCTGTGCCTGTAATGGGTGGTGTTTCCCTCCTATTATTTGGTGTCATTGCAGCTTCTGGAATACGTATATTGGTAGAGTCTAAAGTAGACTATAGCCGTGCTCGCAACCTTATTTTGACTTCTGTTGTGTTAATTATCGGCATCAGCGGTGCCAACATTACAATTGGTACTGTAACAATGAAGGGTATGGCATTAGCTACTATCGTTTCCATATTGCTCAGTCTAAGCCTCAAAGTATTAGATCTTCTAGGATTAACCAATGATAAAATCTAAGTATTTTCTCTAACATGAGATTAACTATTTTGTTCATAAAAAAAACTTCCGCAAAAGCGGAAGTTTTTTTTATGAACGAAAATTAATAAATTGAAGGTCAATCTTAAAATCACCTTGTTTAAGATGAGCGATAGCATTTTGCAAATCGTCTTTGTTCTTTCCTGATACCCTTACTTGATCGTCCATTAGCTGAGCCTGTACTTTTAGCTTACTATTTTTAATGGATGAGATTACATCTTTAGCATTCTCTTTATCAATACCTTTTTTTATCTTGATAATCTGACGAGCTGTACCGCTAAACCCAGCCTCAACCTTCCCATAATCTAAATTCTTTAATGAAATTCCTCTTTTAATTACCTTAGCTTGCAGAATATCCACTACATTTTTCAGTTTATAATCATCATCAGCAACTGCTTTGATTTCAATACCATCTAAAGTTACAGAAGCTTTGCTACCACGAAAATCAAATCGCTGATTGATTTCCTTTATTGTCTGATTCACTGCATTATCGACTTCTTGCATATCTACCTCTGAAACCACATCAAAGGAGCAATCCTTAGCCATACTATGACCCCCATTTTTTATTTATTTTTAATTGCTATGTGAATGGTTTTACGCATCACAACATAAAAGAATGCAAACACTCCCCCCATAGTGAAGAAAAAAGCCACTGGTTTCACCATAATAAGTTCCGTGCTACCCACTAGGCTAAATAATAAAGCCGCCATATAGGCTAAGAAAAACTCACCATACCTAGAACTATTATTCCTTGGAGCAATTAATAACCATACAAGAAAGCCATAGATTATTATATTACTGTTCTTCATTATTTCCAAAAAAAATCACCTCAATTGTAAAGCACTTAACACTTATAAATTCGAAATCAAATAATTTTTTCCTGCATATTTTTACAATAATATTTATTTTGTGCAAATTCCTTT
>JARBUM010000121.1 GCA_029239675.1 Pelosinus sp.
AAAAAATTGAGCATGATACAGAGCGGGATTTCTTTATGTCTGCGGAGCAGGCTAAAGAGTATGGTCTGATTGATGCTGTGGTTGTTCGTGGGGAAAAGCGTCATGAAAGTCCCAAATAAAGAGGTGATATAGTATGTTAAAATTTGGGGATGACAAAGGTCAACTCAAATGTTCTTTTTGCGGTAAGCTACAGGAACAAGTTAAAAAACTAGTAGCTGGTCCTGGTGTATACATTTGTGATGAATGTATTGAGCTGTGTAATGAGATTATTGAGGAAGAACTAAGCGGCGAAATCGATATTGAGCTTCGCGATGTTCCAAAACCTAAAGAAATAAAAGATATTCTTGATCAATACGTAATTGGTCAGGATGCTGCTAAAAAAACGTTAGCTGTAGCGGTGTATAACCATTATAAGCGTGTTAATTTTGGCAGTAAAATGGACGATGTTGAATTGCAAAAGTCCAATATTGTAATGCTTGGACCAACAGGTAGTGGTAAAACACTATTAGCTCAGACATTGGCCAAGTTATTAAATGTGCCTTTTGCGATTGCGGATGCTACATCACTTACGGAAGCTGGATATGTGGGAGAAGATGTGGAGAATATCTTACTCAAACTCATTCAAGCGGCTGATTATGATGTAGAAAAAGCGGAGAAGGGTATCGTATACATTGATGAAATTGACAAAATTGCTCGTAAATCGGAAAACCCGTCAATTACTCGTGATGTATCCGGCGAAGGTGTGCAGCAAGCACTCCTGAAAATTCTCGAAGGTACAGTTGCTAGTGTGCCTCCACAAGGTGGACGAAAGCATCCACATCAAGAATTTATTCAAATTGACACTACCAATATTCTATTTATTTGTGGTGGCGCCTTTGATGGTATTGATAAAATAATCAGCGCTCGTACAGGTAAGAAAAATATGGGATTTGGTGCAGAAGTAAGAAGCAAAGAGAAAAAGAATATCGGTGAGTTGTTACAACAAATTTTGCCGGAAGATCTTTTGAAATTTGGCCTTATTCCTGAATTTGTTGGTCGTTTGCCAGTTGTGGTAACGCTAGATGCTTTAGACGAACCAGCTCTTGTTCGCATACTGTTAGAGCCTAAGAACGCTCTAGTTAAGCAGTACCAAAAGTTCTTAGAAATTGATAATGTGCAGCTCGAGTTTAAAGAAGATGCATTGGACGCAATTGCTAAGGAAGCTTTGAAGCGCAATACGGGGGCAAGGGGTCTTAGAGCAATCATTGAAGGCATAATGCGCAATGTGATGTACGAAGTACCATCTCGTGCAGATGTAGCTAAATGTACTGTAACAAAAGAAGTGGTTTTGAGCAAAGAAGAACCAATTTTAGTTACAGTTGATCGTAAAGCTAAGAAAAAAGAAGAGTCAGCCTAAATAGAAGGAAGAGACAATGTCTCTTCCTTTTTGTTTCTCAATTTTACTGTTTTTGACAGGATAAAATAAAGCTGTCTGCCTATACTAATTTTAGAATCAGAATTGTTGGGGAGGAGGTTTTGTATTCAATGGATTATGCAATAAACATTGTTACAGTGATACAATTCTTTTTTGCCATTGTCATCGGTTTGTATTTTTGGAATTTACTGCGGTCACAGCAAGGCAACCGTGTCGCGGTAGAACGTGAATCTAAAAAAGAGATGGACAAATTGCAAAAGCTGAGATCAATTTCCTTAACAGAGCCTTTATCCGAGAAAACTCGACCCACAACTTTTGCGGAAATTGTTGGACAGGAAGATGGATTAAAAGCGCTAAGGGCAGCATTATGCGGACCTAATCCTCAACACGTACTAGTTTATGGACCGCCGGGTGTTGGTAAGACAGCAGCAGCTAGATTGATACTAGAAGAAGCCATGAACGAGGGATTGCAGACCCATTAATTGGTACAGTGCATGACCCCATTTATCAAGGAGCTGGTCCGTTAGGGGTAGCCGGCATTCCCCAACCGAAGGCAGGTGCAGTAACAAAAGCACATGGAGGATTGTTGTTTATTGATGAAATTGGTGAGTTACACCATATTCAAATGAATAAGTTGTTAAAAGTATTGGAGGATCGCAAAGTATTCTTAGAAAGTTCCTATTATAATAGTGAAGATACGAATATTCCTAGCCACATTCATGATATTTTTCAGAATGGTTTACCAGCGGACTTTCGTTTAGTGGGCGCAACAACCCGCATGCCCCAGGATATTCCGCCAGCTATCCGTTCTCGATGTGTGGAAATATTTTTCCGTCCTATATTACCGGATGAAGTAGGTAGAATTGTATATAATGCTGCTAAAAAGCTTAATTTTCCGATTGAAGATAAAGCCGTTGAAGTAATTAAACAATATTCAACTAATGGGCGCGACGGTGTTAATATTGTACAAATTGCAGCTAGTGTTGCGATTAATGAGTCTCGCCAGTCAATTACTTGTAAAGATGTAGAATGGGTAATTAATTTTGGGCATTACAGCAAAAGGCCAGAGAAGAAAATACCAGATGCTCCTCAGGTAGGTTTTGTGAATGGTCTGGCAGTCCATGGCGCTGATGTGGGGGCTATTACAGAAATAGAAGTGACGGCTGTTTCTGGTACCGGTAAACTTATCATTACTGGTGTGGTGGATGAAGAAGAACTAGATGCACCGGGTCGTACTATACGACGTAAGAGCATGGCGAAATGTTCCTTGGAGAATGTAATTACAGTGCTTTCTAATTGTTTCAAAATGGATATACATAGCTATGATATCCACGTGAATTTTCCAGGAGGAGGTCCTGTGGATGGCCCTTCAGCAGGAGTAACCATGGCAGTCGCAATCTATTCTGCTGTCAAAGGTATTCCTGTTGATAATAAAGTAGCTATGACGGGAGAACTTTCCATTCGTGGTTTGGTTAAGCCTGTAGGCGGTGTGAGCTCTAAGATCTATGCTGCCGAACAAGCTGGAGTACGCCGGGTGCTAATACCAAAAGAAAATTGGCAAGAATCCTATCAAGGATTACCGATCGAAGTGATTGCTATTGAATCCCTCGAAGAAGCGTTAGAACATGCGATCATGAGGACAATTGATATTCTTCACAAAGACAATATAGTATCTCAGACTGAAATTTTGGCAGCAGCAGGTATGCAAATCTAATTAACTTCTCTATGCTGGATATGCAGATTCACATAATATTGGGGATATAAGATAGTATTCTCGTTAGAGAAACTATCTTATTATTTTACATAACTTGTTAATTCTTAGCAAAGAACGGCGTTAAAGGCAAAATTCTACTATTTTCTACGTTTTTTATTTGATGTAAAAAGGGTTTTCGTAGGGTAAATAAGAATATTTATAAATATTAAGGATGAAAATAATAATAATAGGATAAGGATAATTTAAAGGAGACGAATTCTATGTTAAATAAAGTACGCACCATACCGCTATTGCCCCTTAGAGGCATCTTAGTTTTTCCATACATGATTATACATCTCGACGTGGGCAGGGAAAAGTCGATTAGTGCATTGGAAGAAGCCATGGTACATGATCGCTTCATTATGCTGGCTACGCAAAAGGATGCACAAAATGATGCACCTAATCCAGAAGATATCTTTACTTTTGGTACCGTGGCTGAGGTAAAACAGCTATTGAAGCTTCCAGGGGGGACTATCCGAGTTCTGGTAGAAGGATTACATCGTGCTGAAATTATAAAATATACAGATTCCGAAAATTTTTATCAAGTAGAAGTTAAGGAATTTGATGAGCCAGAAATTCGCACTCTGGAAATAGAAGCTTTAACTCGTACAGCCATTGCACATTTTGAGCAATGGGTTAAGCTGAGTAAAAAAATTCCACCAGAGACATTAGTCTCTGTTGTGGTGGTGGAAGAACCAGGCCGTCTAACTGATTTGATTGCTAGCCATTTATCTCTCAAGATTGAGGATAAGCAAGCATTGCTTGACGCTGTTGATGTGAAAGAGCGTTTGGAAAAATTATGTGAAATCCTTGGACGAGAGATGGAAATTCTTGAACTAGAAAAGAAAATCAGTGTTCGTGTGCGTAAGCAAATGGAGAAAACGCAGAAAGAATACTATCTGCGAGAACAATTAAAAGCCATTCAAAAAGAATTAGGTGAAAAAGACGATCGAGCAACTGAGGTGGAAGAATACCGAAATAGGCTAAAAGAGCAAGAGTTTCCTAAAGAAGTTGCCGAAAAAATTAGTAAGGAAATTGAGCGTTTAGAAAAAATGCCAGCTATGGTGGCAGAAAGTGCTGTGATTCGTACCTACCTTGATTGCTTATTAGCATTGCCTTGGACCAAGGAGACTGAGGATATGCTGGACATTAATAGTGCTGAAAAAATCTTGGACGAGGATCATTATGGTTTAGATAAAGTTAAGGAACGTATCTTAGAATATTTATCTATCAGGAAATTAACTGAAACGATGAAAGGACCTATTCTATGTCTAGTGGGACCACCTGGCGTAGGGAAAACCTCTTTGGCTCGTTCTATTGCGAAGGCAATGGATCGGAAATTTGTCCGAGTGTCCTTAGGAGGCGTACGAGATGAGGCGGAAATTCGTGGACACCGTCGTACCTATGTAGGGGCATTACCTGGCCGTATTATTCAAGGAATACGTACAGCTGGTTCTAAAAATCCAGTATTCTTACTAGATGAAATTGATAAAATGAGTGCGGACTTTAGAGGTGATCCATCAGCTGCTTTATTAGAGGTTTTGGATCCTGAACAAAATAATACCTTTAGTGATCATTATGTAGAAGTGCCTTACGACCTTTCTCGCGTACTATGGGTAGTAACAGCGAATGTAATGCATACCATTCCTCGTCCGCTATTAGATCGTATAGAAATTATTAATATTCCTGGTTATACAGAAGAAGAAAAGGTGCAGATTGCGAAACGTTATTTAGTACCAAAACAAATTCGTGATCACGGCTTGACAGATAAACAAATTGTATTTTCAGAAAGTACATTACAAAAAATTATTGGTGATTATACTCGTGAATCTGGTGTACGTGGATTAGAACGCAATATTGCTACGTTATGTCGTAAGGTAGCACGTCAAATAGTCCAAGAAAAACGTACTAGCGTAAAAGTAACGGCACAAAATCTGCACACGTATTTAGGCGCACCCAGATATCATCATACTCAGGCTGAGCGTCAACCACAGGTAGGAGTCAGCACAGGCCTTGCTTGGACTGAGGTGGGCGGAGATGTTCTTGGGATTGAAGTTTCTGTCATGAAAGGTAAGGGTAAATTGTTGCTTACAGGCCAACTTGGTGAAGTGATGCGAGAATCAGCTCAGGCAGGTTTTAGCTATATTCGCACCCGTGCCCAAGATCTAGGTATTGATGAAAATTTCCAGGAAGAGACGGATATTCATATTCATTTACCAGAAGGTGGTATACCTAAAGATGGACCTTCAGCAGGAATTAGTATGGCAACAGCAGTTGTCTCAGCTTTGACGGGAAGAGCTGTGCGCAGTGATGTAGCAATGACAGGAGAAATTACCTTACGTGGGCGCGTTCTACCTGTAGGCGGTATAAAAGAAAAAGTATTAGCGGCTCATCGTGTTGGTATTAAAACCATCATTATGCCTAAGGAGAATAAACGAGATATGGATGAGATACCTGCAAATGTAAAACGACATTTGGAATTCGTACTAGTAGAACATATGGATGAGGTGCTTAAAACAGCATTGGTGACGAAAAATGAATAATGAGATTATCATAGATGAAGTAGTAAAAAAAGAGATTAATATTACGAGTGGTCAATACGTAGCTTCCGCAGTACGAGTCAATCAGTATCCAGAAGGTGAATTGCATGAAATTGCATTTATGGGACGATCGAATGTAGGTAAATCCTCTTTAATTAATTCCTTATGTCGGCGGAATGGATTAGCTCGTACGAGTGGTAGTCCAGGGAAAACCCAAACTTTGAATTTCTATAAGCTAATGGCGAAATTAAGCGAGACAGATAGGCGAGAATTTTTTCTTGTGGATTTACCCGGTTATGGTTATGCACGTACAGGTAGGTCTAATCGGCAGCAATGGGCAAAATTTATTGAAGAATATCTGTTAAAGTCTCCAAGGTTACAACTTGCTTGTCAATTAATTGATATTAGGCATGCTCCCATGGAGAGTGATATTCATACCTACCAGTGGTTAATTGAAAATGATGTGCCAGTACAAGTCATTGCGACTAAGGCTGATAAACTAACTCGGATGGCTGTGAAAAAAAATATAGAAGCGATTCGCAAAGGTTTAGGGATGAAAGGCGGTCAGATTATTGCTTATTCATCAGAAAAAGGTTTAGGTCGGCCAGAGTTACTTGACGTAATTGGACAGATTCTGTTAAAATGAAACATAAATATAAAGGAGAATGGCATCGGCTATTCTCTTTTTTATCATGTTATAGAGTCAATCAGAATGTTATCTATTAATAAGCGCCGTTTCATTTACCATGTCATGGCATTCTGACTGTTTCATAGGGATTTATTTGGCACAAAATAAATAATAAAGGAGTTGTTTATGCTTACTGAATTTGACAAAAGACTGCTTAATATTATTCAGACAGATTTGTCTTTTGAAAAACGTCCTTTCGCCCTATTGGCGGAGAAGTTAGAAACAACGGAAGCTAGCGTCATTGAAAGGCTCAAGTTTTTAAAAGACCAGGGATTTATCCGCCGTATTGGTCCTTTTTTTGATTCTACTAAGCTAGGTTATATTGGCACCTTGGTGGCATTAGAGGTCAAAGAGGATTGTCTTCCACAAGTGGCTAGTGCTATTAACTCTTATTATGGCGTTACCCATAACTATGAACGTGAAGGAACTTTAAATTTATGGTTCACACTTTTAAGCCCAAATCTTATGAAACAAGATGAAATATTAGAAACTATTCGTAGTCTTGATGGTGTGGTGCGGTTGCTTAATTTACCAGCTACTAAAAAGTTTAAAGTGAGTGTGCAGTTTTCTTTAACCTAGAAATGTGAGGACATATTGAAATAAGCTGGAAAAGAGGTGACTTATGCTAGACGAGTTAGATAAAAGAATTATTGTAATGATGCAAGAAGAATTTCCTTTAGTAGCTGAGCCCTATCGTGAGATTGCGGAAAAATTAGGAATTAGTGAAGATGAACTTTTGTCCCGATTGAAGGGATATCGTCAATCGGGAAAGATTCGTAAAATGGGAGCTGTACTTAGGCATCGTGAAGTAGGGTATGCTGCCAATGCTTTATGTGCATGGATTGTACCTGATGAACGGATTCAAGAGATCGGAGAAATGTTGGCAAAGGATACTATTATATCCCATTTGTATGCCAGAGTGCCAAAACCTGATTGGCCTTACAATTTCTATACTATGATTCATGCTCATACTCGTAAAGACTGTAAGGTGATAGCACAAGGCATTGCAGAGCGCACAGGCTTACAGGAATATGTAATGCTATTTAGTACAAAAGAATGGAAAAAAATTAGCATGCAATATTTTAAAGATTAGAGTAATTAAATAATGATTCATATAGCTACACAAGAAGGAAAAATGTGTAGCTATTTTTTTTATGATTTCATTAGTTTTTGTATAGTGAAAAAAGTAATTTAATATTGGGCATATAAAAAAGAGGGGATTTATTCCTATGTGTAGAAATGCGGAAGAGTAAATAAAACAAAAAATTCTGCATTTTCAGACAATGCAGAAGAAAAGGAGGTGATACGACATTCTTAGATGTGGTATAGAACTATCATTATATAGTTAGTCTAATAATTTATGAGGAAAAAAGAAAGGGGTGTTCCCAATGGGTTGGACTCAAGTATATGATCCCATGCAGAACCTTGGTTTATCATCATTATTGGCGGCTATTCCCATCATCGTAATTTTTTATTTATTAGCGATTCGTCGATCTCCTGGACAAGTTGCGGGTGCATTAGCATTGGTTTCTGCTATATTAGTAGCCATTTTTGTATATAAAATGCCTGCAGGACTAGCCATCACAGCGTCAGTTATGGGAGCTTTATATGGGATATTCCCGATTTTCTGGATTGTTATAACCGCTATCTTCATTTACAATTTGACGGTAGAAACAGGGCAATTTGAAATTGTAAAGGATTCTATTGCGACTATTACAGATGACCGTCGTTTGCAAGCTCTTTTAATTGCCTTTGGTTTTGGTGCATTTTTGGAAGGTGCAGCAGGCTTCGGTACTCCGGTGGCGATCTCCGCTGGTATGCTAGTAGGTCTTGGGTTTAATCCTCTATATGCAGCAGGATTATGCTTGATTGCCAACACTGCTCCTGTAGCCTTTGGCGGTATTGGTATTCCAATTATTGTTGCAGGCCAGGTAACTGGACTAGATACTATGAAAATTAGTGCTATGGTTGGTAGACAATTACCTTTCTTGTCAATTATTATTCCTATCTGGCTAGTAGTACTAATGTCTGGTTGGAAGGCTGCTAAGGAAGTATTGCCTGCATGTTTAGTAGCCGGTATTTCTTTTGCTGTAGTACAATGGTTTTCTTCTAACTTTATAGGACCAGAACTTCCCGATATTTTATCTTCACTTGCTTGTATCATTTCCTTAACTATCTTCCTAAAATATTGGAAGCCAGCGAACATTTGGCGTTTTGCTAACGAACCAGCACCTACTCTTGTTGCGAATCGTGCAGCATTAACTCTTGGTAAAGTATTGAAAGCATGGTCACCCTTTATCATTTTAACCGTTATGGTAATTCTGTGGGGTTTAAAGCCAGTAGTAGCGACATTGAATAGTGTAACTATTAGCTGGGTTGTACCAGGCTTGGATAAACTTGTTATGCAGGTTGCACCAATTGCCAAGCAACCTGTTGCTTTAGCAGCAGTTTATAAGATTAATTGGCTGAGTGCTGCAGGTACAGCATTATTAATTGCCAGTGTTCTTACTGCAGCTGTTTTGGGGGTT
>JARBUM010000122.1 GCA_029239675.1 Pelosinus sp.
TCTGCAACAGTGCCATAGGGAGAACAAACGGCGTGTAAGCCAGCTAATACAACATCAAGTCCAGCCAGTCTTTCTTCTGGTAAATCTAAATTTCCTTGGCGGTCCACAACATTGGCTTCAACACCTTTTAGGATACGAACACCAAATAATTCTTCAGGTACTGCTTTCAAATTGCCAAAATGGTAGGAATGAGGCCCCCCTGGCATAGCTGGACCATGATCTGTAATTCCGATCATCGCAAGCCCAATATCCGCTGCTGCGCGGGCATTTTCCATTACCGTACTATAGGCATGGCCGCTTGCTACTGTATGAATATGTAAATCAGCGATAATCTTCATACTATCGCCCTCCTTATTACCTATATTATCCCTCAATTATAGGGCAAATCCTCTAAAAAAGCAAAAAGAGTCCATATTACTATGCACTCTTTGCTCTATGAATACTCAGGACATATGAATTATATCTTTTTAACCACAGAGGACACAGAGAACATAGAGAAAAGATAAATACCCTTCTGTGTTCTCTGCGCCTCTGTGGCTAAATCATTCCCTTCAACCTCCAGTAAAACATATACTTTCGCCCTACTATATCATCACAGCCGCCACATCTTTGGCTCCATATTGCAGTTGTTCCTCTTCAGTAACTTCTTTTATCGACAAATGGATGATACTCAGCATATGTTCAATTTCTTCAGCTGTACTTGCCAAAGGCGGCATAAACACTACTACACTGCCAATGGGACGGATCATTAAGCCATGTTTCCGGGCCTTTTTACAAACTTTAGCCCCAACTGCCATTTCCCAAGGAAAAGGGGTTTTATCTGCTGGATTTTCCATTAGCTCAATACCAATCATCAAGCCCCATTGACGTATATCTCCTACATGCTTCAAAACGCTAAAGCTTTCAAGCTTTACGCGAGCGGCTTCTACCTTAGCTTCAAGACCTTCTAAGACCTTTTCTTCTCGAAATATCTTGAGGTTAGCCAGACCGGCCGCACAGCATAAAGGATTGCCAGTATAAGAATGACCATGAAAGAACGTCTTTTTCTGCACATCGCCTAAGAAGGCATTGTAAATTTCATCCGTCATAAAAGTAGCTGCCAAGGGCAAATATCCTCCCGTGATACCTTTGGCTACCATCATAAAGTCTGGAGATACCTCTTCATGATCACAAGCAAACATTTTACCTGTACGGCCAAATCCTGTAGCCACTTCATCTACTAATAGTAATACATTATATTTTTCAGTTACTTCCCGCAACTTTCTCAAATAGCCAGGAGGCTGGGCTAGCATACCTGCAGCAGCCTGAACTAAGGGTTCTACAATCATAGCAGCAATTTCCTCATGACCTTGCTCCAAGATTTTCTCAACCTCTCCGATACAGGCCATACCGCACTGCTCAGGATCAGAAGCTAATTTACAATGATAACAGCATGGGGCTGGTGCCTGAACCGTATCAAATAAGAGAGCAGAGAAAATACGATGAAATAAATCAATGCCACCTACACTAACCGTACCCACCGTATCGCCATGATAGGCATTGGCCAAGGTAATAAATTTTTGTTTTTTAGGCTTACCCTTTAACTGCCAATATTGAAAGGCCATTTTAATAGCAATCTCTACAGCAGTTGAACCATCATCAGAATAAAATAGTTTTTTTAAACCTTTAGGCACAACTGCCATTAGTTCCTCTGCCAACTGAGTTGCTGGTACATTAATCAAGCCTAACATCGTAGTATGAGCCACTTTACCTAACTGTTCTATAATGGCCTGGTCTATAGTAGGGTGACGATGACCATGAATATTTACCCATAAAGAGGATACTCCGTCATAATACCGATTGCCCTGATCATCAATGAGTTGTATCCCTTCCGCCCTTTCAATCACCATTTGGGGCTGGGCCACCCATTCCTGCATTTGTGTGAAAGGATGCCAAATATATTCCTTATCCTTTTCTTCTATTTCATTCATAAGAGTTCCCTCCCTTTATAATTCTAAGAATCTCATCCATCTGCAAGTACTCTTCTGCTAGCTGAGCTAATCCTAGGGTTCTTCCTTGTGGCACACTAATGCTATCAACATAAGGGAACTTACCTAAAATGGGCAAGCCGGTCAGTTCTTTTATATAGTCTTCATTAGATGTTTCTAGAATGCCTACCTCATCTTGGTTCCAACCATTGATAATAATCCCCGCCATATGTAGACCACGGCTACGTCCATATTCTACAGTTAATACCGTATGATTAATCGTCCCAAGATTAGGTCTGGCAACAACAATTACAGGTAAAGCTAACTGGACCATCAAATCAACGACTAGATACTTTTGCCATAAAGGAGCGACGATACCTCCTACCCCTTCAACGATTACAGGATCATGAAGCTCTGCCAGCTGCTGAAAGGAGGTAATAAAATCCTGTACCTCTATCTTTACGCCACTAAGAACTGCTGCGACTGCTGGTGTCAATGAGGGAGCTAAACATACAGGATTCACTAACCTATTTTCCTCTTGCCCGATGCCCGCTGCTTTCATCAGAAAAGTGGCATCTTCAGCCACAAGATTCCCTGCCTGATCAGCCACTCCACCAGATGCCACTGGCTTCATGACACCTACATCGATGCCTCGTCCCTTGAGTGCCGCGGCAATTGCCCCAGTAATTACAGTCTTGCCAACCTCCGTATCCGTTGCAGTAATAAATAATCCTGCCATACACTCACCTCTCTGTCTTTTTGCGATTTATAATTATGAAATACAAGATTAAGAAAAAACATTTTGAAACGCGAAGATGCGAAGATTATGAAGATGAAGACTATGACATAATGTTCTTCGTGCTCTTTGCGCATCTTCGTGTCTTCGCGTTTAATCGTTTTTTCTCAAAGATACAAATCTTTTTAATATAAGAAAAGCCATATCTTATATTAACTTCAATTTTCTACTCACTGCAATAATGCTTTCTACAGCTTGAGTGAGTTCCTTCCTGTCATGAGCCGCCGATACCGTTAATCGTAAGCGGCTACTTCCAGGTGCAACCGTAGGCGGACGAATGGCCGAGACTAGTATACCTTCTTCTTTTAATAACTCAACCATCTCTACAGCCAGACTTGCTTTTCCTACCATAATAGGCAATATGGGAGTGGTGCTACCTTCCACAGCTACACCAGCACGATCTAATGCTTCTCGTACATACTGGGCATTGCCTAATAATTTTTCAACCAGTTCAGAATTGCCTTGTAGTTCCCTAAGCGCTCCATAAGCCGCCCCCACTGTAGCCGGAGATAAAGCTGTGGAAAAAATAAAACTGCGAGCTTTATTAATCAAGTATGCTATTAGTTCTTGACTGCCAGCTACATAACCACCTTCTGAAGCCAAAGACTTGCTTAGCGTCCCCATTTGAATAGCTACTTTTCCCTGCAGGCCAAAATGACTTACGGTACCGCAACCACCATGTCCCAAAACTCCTACAGCATGGGCATCATCCACCATAATCATGGACTCATAGGCTTCTCCTAAAGCAACGATTTTATCAAGAGGTGCAATATCACCATCCATACTAAACACTCCATCTGTGACAATCAACCGCCGCCCTTGGCAAGGTGTGTTTCTCAATTTCCCTGCTAAATCATCCATATCAGTATGACGATATACTACCGTTTGCCCTTTAGACAAGCGACAACCATCAATAATACTGGCATGGTTTAATTCATCACTAAAAATTACATCACTTTTACCAGCTAGCGCACTAATCGTTCCCACATTGGCCATATAACCTGTATTAAAAACGACTGCCGCCTCTGTACCTTTAAACACTGCTAAGGCTTTCTCTATTTTTTCATAAAGGGGATGGCTGCCTGTTGTCAATCTAGCCCCCCCAGAACCTGTACCATACTGAGAAATAGCATCCATAGCCGTCTGCTGTACAGCAGGTGAATGGGTCAATCCTAAGTAATTGTTAGTCGATAAAGCTAAATATGTCTTTTCCTCCAGACTTACATGAACTGCATCTAAGAATCGATAACTTACAGGCTCTCGATATAACGTTTGCGTTCTTACTTCAGCAAGATACTTCTTACAAAATTCCACCCTCTGTCATCCCCTTTATATTCTTACCAGCACTGGCTGCTCCTGTAAGTAATTCTTTAGTAGTGATATGTCAGCAGCAGGATTTACAAAAAAGATTCTTCCACCTATAGAGCTTCCTAATAACTTACAATGTGGGATCCGAGTATACCCTGCAGCCGAAGCCACATACCCCGTCGTATATTCAGGATCATCTGACCAGCAAAGTTCAGCTACAATGCTTGGTCCTGCCGCCACTTTGCTTGCCAGTACTAAAGCCTCTTGTACATGGGAATTATGAATTCCCTGTCTTGCCAATTGAGAGATAAATACCTCTTCCTTTTCAATATCCATGCGAGATACTCTGATGCCTCTGTCACCTGTATTGTCAAGGCGCTGACCAGTAACAGCAGACAGCAGCATAGCACCCCGCATGCTGTCTGCAAGGGAAAGTAAAGTCACAATTCCTTGCTTAGCTCCATTAGAGGTTACCCCTGCCGCTACTAAAGCATGTTCTGCCGCTTTAAGTCCCTCTTCTACAGTAAGGGCCTCTACGTTATAAACAGGTAACAAGGGTACCTGCTGTATGGCACTGGGCTCCACTTTTTCCACAGTAATATTAATAAAATCAGCCTGCCCCCGAGCGTGAGAAAAGGCTCTCTCTAGCATAATAGCTACCGTTTTCTCAACTATTTCTTGGGGTACAACACGCTCTGCCCCTGAAATATGACGCCCACCTTCTTCATGCTTTCCGCCCTCTGCTGCTCGCATTCTAACGCTGTACACTTTGTACCACCCTTTCCGTCTGAAGCTTCACCTTTCTTAGTAACAAAGTAAGAGGCCAAGCGGTTATTGCTGTATAAATCATACCTGGTACAGCCGCCAATAAAAGAGGCACTACCCCCTTGCCCAATATTCCTCCAAGAGCCAAACGAGCCACACTTGATCCTAGAGGCCCTGCTAGCACCAATACTGGCCATGATGCACCAAATACAGACACACAAATTCCGACAACTAGCCGAAAAACCATGGCAATACCCACATTTAATAAGGTCTGCGTACCAAGTATGAGTCCAATTAAACTTGATAATATCCCAGCTGTGATATACTTGGTAAAACCGAAAACCCCACAAATAGCCACGGCTAAAGGTGCTGATAATTGGAACTCTGTACCAGGAATCAAGCCAGGGAGCTTAATAGCACCAGAAATAGTAATCAGAGTAGTCAGCAACGCTGTCTCCGTCAACCTTCGTGTATTGTAATACATTTTCTAATCCTCCTTGATTCTCAGTTAACTACAAATATTAATAGGGTTAACATACTGTACAAAAAAATTTGACGCCTTTTTACAAATACAGTGAAAAAATATTTGAACCGCGAAGAATAGAAGATAATCCGCTATAAATGCTATTACACGCTATATCTCTTTGGTAAACCAACTTCCAGTTTAAGGTTAACATTATTATCATACACTCCTCATGGCAAAATGTAAATTATCAATTGAATTTTTTTGACTTTTAGCTAAACGACAGGTTTATTTTATTATAAGCATAGGTTAAATGTTAATGGGGGCGCGTTAATAACGAACCTGTCGTAATTAAAGGCAGCAAGATTCATCTAAAACTACAAACTCTAGTATATGATAAAGAGAAGCTATCTACTTAGATAGCTTCTCCTCTTATTCTTTTTTACCATTTGCCTCGCAAATAAGCTTCAGGCCATGCCACGTCCTGTTGTAACAAATGAGCAGCTTGCAAAGGCCAATAGGGATTCCTCAACAACTCTCTGCCAGTATACACCAAATCAATGCCAGCCTTCACCAATTGCAGAACCTGGGCAGGTTCAGTAATGAGTCCGCCTGCCAATACAGGTAACTGGGTTATTTCTTTAATTACCAATGCCATGGCAACCTGATATCCAGGATAAGCCCGGGGCATAACTGGAATAACAGCACCAGAACTTACATTAATAATATCAATACCATGGTGTTTAACAAGATTTAGCATAGCAGCTACGATCTCCGGTGTATTACCATCTTCATGGTAATCATCTGCCGATACACGAACAATAATGGGCATTTCTGCAGGAATAACATTTCGTACTGCAATGAGAACTTCTTGTAAGAAACGTACTCTATTCTCAATACTGCCGCCATATTCATCCTCACGAATATTGGTTAAGGGTGACAAAAATTCGTTTATCAAATATCCATGGGCTGCATGAATCTCAATTATATCAAAACCCGCAGCAACGGCCCGTTTTGCTCCTTGGGCAAATTTTTGCACCACCGCTTGAATTTCCTGCACTGTCAAAGCCGTCGGCAGTGAATATTCCTCATTAAAAGCAATGGCGGAAGGTGCCACAGGTGTGCTGTTAACGACTTCACTCTTTCTGCCTGCATGAGCCAACTGAATACCGATTTTACCCCCTTGGGCATGAACCTGCTCAACAACCCTTTTAAAACCTGAAATATGTGCATCATCCCAAATACCCAAGTCTCGGTTGGAAATACGACCACGAGGTTCAACACCAGTAGCTTCTACAATGATCAGACCCACTTGCCCTACGGCCCTTGTCGCATAATGGGTAACATGCCAGTCAGTCACCATACCATCATCAGCCGCGCTATACATGCACATAGGAGGCATAACGACTCGATTCTTTAATGTCACATTTCTAAAGGTAATAGGTGTAAATAACATATGTCTCATCCTTTCATTTGTATACAAGGCTGCACATTGCCACCTTGATAATATTCAAGATCTTACCAATTTATAGCTTCATTTTATAGTACACATCACCATTTTACAAGTACATACTTTTCCGTATTATAGTAACTAAAAACATACTACAAAAATGCGAGAAACGGTGAGATTTTTTAACCACAGAGGCGCAGAGGACACAGAGAAAGATAGATAGGGGGCTGTTTATCATTGCGAGTGC
>JARBUM010000123.1 GCA_029239675.1 Pelosinus sp.
ATAGGAAAGCTGATTGGAAAAACCAAAGGCTACGTCATTTTTTGTGAAAAGAATTGGCGAGGTCTTTTTTATTTTATGTATCCGATGACCAAGTCACTTTAAGACTTAACATAAGAATTTGGTCTGGTTCTATGAGCAAAAGAATCGAAAAGGAAGTGTTAAGAATTGGATAAGGAAAAAATTGCATTTCGGACAAAATGTATTCACACAGGTAATGGCATTGACAAAGAAACGGGAAGTATTAGACGTCCTATTACTATGGCAAATAGCTACAGACTTCCAGAGGATGCATCAACTCTGGATTGGAGTGACCCAAATCAGCTAGTTTATACTAGAAATACTTCAGCAAACCAGATCTATTTGCAAGAAAAATTAGCTGACCTGGAAGGTGGAGAAGATTGTGTAGTGCTAGGGACTGGCGTTGCGGCACTAGCAGGTGTATTTTTTACATTTTTGGATCAGGATTCACATATTATTTGTTCTAATGTTTCTTATGTTGCTGTTTATAGACTGCTACATGAGTATTTTCCTGATAAATATGGAGTAGAAGTGACTTTAGTTGATACTGCAAATTTGGATGAGATCAGAAAAGCATTGCGTCCCAATACAAAAATTATTCATATTGAAACTCCTGGCAATCCTACGACGAGAGTTAGTGATATTGCTGAGATTTCTCAAATTGCCAAATCTGCCAGTGCTTTACTTACAGTGGATAGCACTTTTGCTTCGCCTTTTTTGCAACGTCCTCTTCAACTTGGAGCTGACCTTGTTATACATAGTTTAACGAAGTATATCAATGGTCATGGAGATTCTATGGGTGGAGCTGTCATTGGAAGAAAGGAACATATTGATAAAATAAAACGACAGGCTATGGTTAACTTGGGGGGAGCTATTAGCCCTTTCAATGCATGGCTGATTATGCGTGGTGCTGTAACATTACCTTTACGTATGAAACAACATAGTGAAAGTGCCATGAAAGTTGCTCATTTTCTGGAATCCCATCCAGCAGTAGCATTTGTTGCTTATCCTGGTCTTAAAAGTCATCCTCAGCATGATATTGCAAAAAAACAAATGACTATGTTTTCTGGTGTAATATCTTTTGGCCTTAAAGGCGATGTGAGTGCTCATAATACATTTGTTAATTCTCTCGCCTTGATTGTTCCCGCTGTTTCTATTGGTCATGATGAAAGTCTCATTGTTTATACGGGGCCAAAGGATGAAAGAAATCATTTTTATCCAGAGGAATTTAAAAACGGACATCTTCGCTTTAGCGTGGGGCTGGAAGAGGCTGATGATATTATCAATGACTTAGAGCAGGCATTGGAAAAATGCGGATTATAGCTGTTCTTACATTTTCTCTTGCCAGATAGACATCTTAAAGTGATTTGATTATCACAAATCCTTAGAAAGTATAACATCTTCAAATGATGTTATACTTTCTTTTTTATTTAGTACCCTTTTGGTTAGTAGATAACCAAAAAGTACATACTATCTTTTTAGGGAAAATAATATACAATTAAATATAGAATGGTAAGTCAAAGAAGATATAAATGGAGGTATCCTTATGAAGGTATTGGCATTGAACGGAAGTCCGAGAAAAGAATGGAATACGGCAATTTTATTAAAACATGCACTGGAAGGGGCGGCATCTCAAGGTGCAGAGACAGAGCTCATTCATCTTTATGACCTAAATTATAAAGGTTGTATAAGCTGTTTTGCCTGTAAATTAAAAGATGGCAAAAGTTATGGGAAATGTGCTTATCAGGACGAGTTGACGCCGGTTTTGCAAAAAGTCGAAGAAGCCGATGCCATTATTCTTGGCTCACCTGTCTACCTAGGCGCAGCTACTGGTGAGATGAGGTCATTTCTAGAACGATTAGTATTTCAATATTTGGTCTATGACCAGAATTACTCTAGCCTTTTCCCGAAGAAGATACCTACAGGTTTTATTTACACGATGAATGTGGACGACAATCGGCTGCAAGAGATGGGATATGAGCATCATTTTGGGAATACAGAAATGGCATTAGCGAGAACCTTTGGCAGTTCAGAATCTTTGTATGTTACTGATACCTATCAGTTTAATGATTACTCCAAGTATGTTGTAACAGCATTTGATCCCATAAAAAAAGCCAAGCGAAAAGAAGAAGTTTTCCCAATCGATTGTAAAAAAGCATTTGACATGGGAGCACGATTTGCTTTAGATCCTGTGCGTCAATAATATAAGTTGAATTAATGTTTTGTAAAATAAAAAGCTTTCGCAAATGCGGAAGCTTTTTTTTAGTACATTATAGCTAGAATCTCGTTACTCACAGAGGGGGGATTTATCATAAGTACATCTTTTGGTGCATAAGGTTTAAGAGTATATATTAAAAGTTGCCAACCGTTTGTTAGAGAGGAATAAGATATGTTAGCAAAGCTACTAAATGAGGATACCGTTCGTGTTTTGGTGGAGTGCGGGGAGTGGAAAACAGCTCTTAGGGCGGGCGGGAATCTTCTTGTAAGTAAAAACTATTTAAAAGAAGAATATATAGATGCCATTATTGCCAATCATCAGAAGCTAGGACCCTACATGGTGGTTGCTCCGGGAATTGTATTGGCTCATGCACGTCCAGAAGATGGAGTCTTACAATTATCTTTGAGCCTTATTACCCTTAAATATCCAGTGGCCTTTGGCAATGATATCAATGACCCTGTTGCCCTTGTTATTACTCTAGGGGCTACTGACCACAATTCCCATTTGGAGGCATTGGTACAGCTTATGGAATTGTTGATGAAAAAAGAGGATGTAGAAAAGATTATGAATGCGAATCATCAGGAAGAGGTCCTTCAAATCATTCGTCAATATTCCAGAGTAACATAATAAAATGTTAGCAGAATCGGACTCTACCTGGACTAGAGATAGAGTCCGGGTAAAAGTAGTAAGCTCTCGGAAAATAACCATATAGCTGTAAGCAAGGCAAAGATGAGCATAACTATAAGCGTAGGTTAAGTAGAAGGTTGAAGTGTTAGTTATGGTCATCCTTTGCCGTACTAAATGAGACTTTCCAAAAGCTTACTGTTAAAGAAAGGGGGTGAAATAGTGAAGATCTTAGTATGTTGTGGTAGTGGTCTTGGCAGTAGTTTTATGATTGAGTTGAATATAAAAAAAATATTGCAAGAAATGCAGGTGGAGGCAGAGGTAGACCATACGGATTTATCTTCAGCAGCAGCTGAAAAAGCGGATATTTACGTGGGCACAAGAGATATTGCGGGACAATTGCTTTGTTTAGGTGGTAGGGTCATTTCTTTAAATAGTATGATTGACATAACAGAGTTAAGGGAGAAATTAGGTGTAGTGTTAGGAGTTCCAGTTGGCAAGGTGTGAAAATTTAGGATGGGAGGCATGATGAAATGTTAAAGTTTCTTTTGGACATTTTAAGCGTTCCCGCCGTATTAGTTGGTCTTATTGCAATGATTGGCTTACTTGCCCAGAAAAAAGGTAGCTCAGATGTTTTAAAAGGTACAATTAAAACAATTTTAGGTTTTATTGTTTTAGGCGGCGGTGCTGGTATTGCGGTGAGTTCGTTGTCACATTTTGGTACTATGTTCCAGACTGGTTTTGGTATTAAAGGTGTTGTACCTCATAATGAGGCCATTGTAGCCTTAGCTTTAAAAACCTATGGTACACAAACGGCCTTAATTATGGCTTTCGGTATGATAGCCAATATTCTGCTTGCGCGTTTTACCCCTCTAAAATATATTTTTCTCACAGGGCATCATACTTTATATATGGCATGCATGATTGCTGCCATCCTGGTAGCTGGTGGCGTTACAGGCTTGCCGATGGTTCTCCTTGGTTCTATTTTGTTAGGATTTACTATGGTTTTCTTTCCAGCGATTGCCCAGCCTACGATGAGAAAAATTACGGGTAACAATAGTGTAGGATTTGGACATTTCGGTACGTTAGGCTATGTACTTTCTGCTTGGGTAGGGTCTTTGGTGGGGGATCCCACTAAGTCTACAGAGGATATTAAATTTCCTCAAGGATTAACTTTTCTAAGGGATACCTCTGTTTCCATTGCCTTAGTTATGGGTATTCTGTATTTAATTGTGGCGCTGGCTTCAGGCCAAGTTTTCGTGGAGAAAGAACTTAGCGGTGGGCAGAACTTTATTATATTTGCAATTCTACAAGCCATTACCTTTGCTGGTGGTGTATATGTGATCTTGGCTGGAGTTCGCCTTATTTTGGCAGAAATTATTCCAGCGTTTAATGGGATTGCTACAAGACTTGTACCAGATGCAAAACCAGCCTTGGACTGTCCAGTAGTATTTCCTTATGCTCCTAACGCAGTCCTTATTGGTTTTCTGTCTAGTTTTGCGGCTGGGATTTTAGGTATGATGATTCTTATTGCTTTTAGTGGATCGATACCTAGCTTAGCTATTATTTTGCTAGGTGTGGTACCTCACTTTTTCTGCGGTGCGACTGCGGGTGTCTTTGGTAATGCCACTGGTGGCAGAAGAGGTGCAGTAGCTGGGCCTTTTTCTCATGGTCTTTTGATTACTTTCCTACCTGTACTGCTCATGCCCGTATTAGGTGACTTAGGATTTGCTAATACCACATTTAGCGATGCAGATTTTTGTGGCGTAGGGATTGTGTTAGGAAATATACTGAAATTGTTCATGTGATGCTATAAGAAAGTATATTTTTGTGGAGATAGCAAGCTCAGAATGATTTAACCACAGAGGCACAGAGTACACAGAGGTGGATCTTACCCCATCCATCTTTTCTCTGTGTCTCTGTGGTTAAAGGTGTATTCACCGTTCTCCTATTATATATGCTGTTAGTAATTAGCCGTTTACAATGATACCACCATTGACGTGAAGGATTTGACCTGACATATAGCTTGAATCTTGTGAGGCGAGAAATACATAGGAGGGAGCCACTTCAGCTGGCTGTCCCGCACGCTTCATAGGGGTATTCTGGCCAAACTGGGCAACATGTTGGTCATTAAAGGATGCTGGAATAAGGGGTGTCCAGATTGGCCCAGGGGCCACGCCATTGACGCGGATGCCTTGCTTCATTAAAGAGAGGGACAAGGAACGGGTAAAAGCAACAATAGCGCCCTTAGTTGCGGAATAATCAATGAGTTGTTCATTTCCTTCATAAGCAGTGACTGAGGCCGTATTAATAATGACACTACCTTGTTTCAAATGAGGTAAAGCTGCTTTACTAAGATAGAAGTAGGAGAAAATATTGGTGCGAAAGATTTTTTCTAATTGTAAGGATGAAATATTTTCAAGACTTGCCTGAACATGCTGCTCAGCAGCATTATTTACAAGTACATCTAACTGACCAAACTCCTTGATTGTTTCAGCAACTACCTGTTGGCAGAATTCTTCCCTGCCAATGTCACCAGCAATTGCTAAGCAGCGCTTACCTGTCTGTTCGATTATCTTTTTTGTTTCGCCTGCGTCAAAGTGTTCATTAAGATAGGTGATAACCAGATTGGCTCCTTCTTTGGCAAAGGCCAATGCTACAGCACGGCCGATACCACTGTCTCCACCGCTGATAATAGCTACCTTTTTCTCTAACTTGCCACTTGATCGGTAGTTATCATCAATGGAAACGGGGCGAGGATTCATTTTTGACTCAATTCCAGGCTGCTGATCTTGATGTTGAGGTGGGAAGCTTGCCTTTTTGAGAAGTGTTTGCTGACTCATTAATTTATACCTCTTTCAAAGATAATGATGTCATAGTTTTCCCAAATGAGTACTTTGTAATACAGTATAATTATTTTTGGTAGTATCACAGTGCTGCCAAAGCGCAAAGGTCTGCAACCTAATGCAAGTTGCAGACCTTTGAGAATTATTATGATAATTCGCTAAGTTTTTCAAAATCATTATTGCACAGAATGGGAATGTTCTTTGTAATTTTTTCAATGCTCCAATTCCACCATTGTATTTTTAAAAGGAGTTCGATCTCATCGTCAGAAAATCTTTTTTTTAGGAGTCTTGCCGGGTTACCACCGACAATAGAATAGGGGGGGACATCCTTCGTCACAACTGACTTGGCAGCAATAATTGCTCCATCTCCTATGTTCACTCCTGGCATAATCATAGCTTCATATCCTATCCAGACATCGTTGCCTATTATGGTATCACCTTTAAAGGGCAGGTCTTTGAGTTCAGGGATTCCTGCCTCCCATCCATTGCCAAAGATACCAAATGGATAAGTAGTAAAACTGTTCATTTTATGACTGGCACCATTCATAATAAATTTAACATCAGACGCAATAGCGCAGAAATTCCCGATTATTAGTTTGTCGCCAATAAATTCATAATGATATAATACATTCTCTTCAAACTTTTCAGGAGATTCAGGATGGTCATAATAAGTGTAATCTCCAATGATAATGTTGGGATTTTTAATAAAGTTTCTTATATAGCAAACTCGTTTATGGCCTTCCATGGGAAAAGGATTATTTGGATTGGGGCCATATCGCTGTGATTGCATAGAATCGACTCCTTTGGAATAAGATAATGGTTTTTTAAACCAATAATTTCCATGTATTACTTTTTTTTATCTAGACATAATATGTAGTGTAAAGGGTTCGTAATGGTTGAGCCAAGACTGGTATCGGATCTTAAAAGGTTCGGTATTGGTCGGCCAAAGAGTATTGTCGGGTCGAAAGGTTCGGCAGTAGTCGGCGGGCAGATCGTTATGTGTCTTGTAAGGCTGTACGGCAGCCCAACTGTTGTCGTGTGGTCAAAAGGGATGTATAACGGTCGAGCTAAGACTGCCATGGGTTCTGAAGATATAGGGGTCGGCCGTTGTCGGGAGATTGCGACCGGTTCGGTAGGGATCTGTGGCAGTCGAGCAAAGGTCAGTATCGGTTGTGTAATGCTTGTGGGTAGTCGAAAGATTGCGTATAGGTATGTAATGATCGGTATTGGCTGTAGC
>JARBUM010000124.1 GCA_029239675.1 Pelosinus sp.
CCATTGATTCCAATTGTCCCTTCCAACTAGAGACAGGCCTATATGATGACAGCGAAAAATCCATATGGAATATAATTAAGAAAATACGTTCAGAAATGAGTCTAAAAAAAGGTTTCTTTAATGTTGCTGTCGAACTGCATACCGCCCAGCTGCTGCTTGCACACCACAGAGGGTATGGCAGAGAGGGTAACTGTTTTAACCCTATGTATTACATCTATAAGTATATCGATGAAAACTTTATTCAAGATATAGATATCCAAACGCTGGCTGAAATGTCGGGGTACAGTTATGATTATTTTCGTCACCTGTTTCGAGAGGAAGCCGGTGTATCTCCGAAGAACTATATTATAGACAAGCGAATATGCTTAGCGAAAAAGCTATTATTAGAAATGAATATTTCCATTTTAGAAATCGCCCAAAAATGCGGTTTTTCTAATGGATCTCAATTTACTGTAATTTTTAAAGATCGTACTGGGATATCACCATTACAATATCGAAAATCATTTAAGGTTAAAGGTAATATATGATTCCTAGTATGTTATTTCTAATCCGAACTAACGATACATAGCGTTGATGTAATTACAGAAATTAATACTGACATAGCAATATTTGAGTTGTAAGAAATTTAATATAATTTTATTCCTATGTAAACTTTATTAAATAACAATGAAACCACGCTTAGGCATCGACAAGAACTATGTCCCAAAATCAACCTGGCTCTAGTTCTTGGAATTCACCGTACTAGATGACTTTTTTAGCCTACGATTAAGGTAAATCGCAACAAAAAAGTGAAATCCATTTGATATTAACGGATCCCACTTTTTATATTGAATTGCTTAAATTTATTACTACTGTTTCAGCTATATCTTAAATACACGAATCGCTTCTTCCAGACTACCCGCATCATCATTCAACTGTTGCACCACATCATTTAATTTATTAACCTCATGCAATTGATTTTCAGCAGTTACTCTCAACTCCTCTGTTGCAGCTGCTGTCTCCTGTGCAGTAGCAGATATACTTTCAATAGCCCGCAAAGTATCATTCTTTGCATTCTCTATACCTTCTACGCCAACTGCAATCTGATTAAGATTATCCGTCAAGTTCTCAACATGCTGATTAATCTCCGTGAAGACGTTAACCGTACTGGTTAGTGCATGCTCCTGCGATAATACGATGCTTTGGGCATATCTTGCTGTTGCAACCGTCTTTTTCGTCTGGCCTTCTATTCTTTGAATAATCTTGGCTATTTCATTGGATGCTTTCAAAGATTGATCTGCCAGTTTACGTATCTCGGATGCCACTACAGAGAAGCCACTACCGTATTCTCCTGCTCTCGCTGCTTCTATGGTAGCGTTTAGGGATAGTAGATTGGTCTGCTCCGCTATTCCATTTATGGTTTTAATAATCCCTGAGACTGCCTTTGACTCAATCTCAAGATTTTCGATATCACTGATGACGGTTCTTGTAACATCGGTCGTATCTTTTGCCTTACAACTAAGATTGTCCACAATTCCTATACCACTGCCAACAATCTGTTTGGTATTTCCTGCAATTTGCTCAATATTATGGGTACTACTATATAACTTATTTATCTTTTCAGCCAGAGCCGCCATCTGATGCAAACAACTTTCAGCATCAACAGCCTGCTGGGTAACCCCCTTCTCAATATCGTTTACTGCACCCGAAATATTCTTCGTGGCACTGACAAGAATCCCGGAGCTATCAGACACGATAACCGCTGATTTTGACACGGTTTCACTGGTACCCGTCATCTTCCTGATCAGCTTCTGCATACTGTTAATCACATCATTGATGCTATTTCCAAGAATATGAAACTCATCTCTTCTTTTAATAGTAGTATAACAAGTCAAGTCTCCGGCTTCTGTTTTATGAAGTACCCCATTCACTTTTTTTATTGTATTACTAAAACCGTATGCCATATAGGTTCCGAGAGTTATAGCTATAATACTTGCCAATACAACAACAAGAGAAGTAATATTCTTTACTTCGTTCGCCTTCCCAACAATTACGCTCTTTGGAATCACCGAACATAACATACTACCACTACCATCTAATCTTGAATATGCAAACAAATAATCTTTGTTATTGAATTTAATATATTTAATACCTTCCTCTAATAAATCCTTCTTTAACACATCTTGATAATAGGACTGTTTCGTGAACTTGTAGCCCTCCGGAACCGTACCCGATATAATTTCTCTACCTTCGCTCGTGATAAATGCAACTACGCTTCCGCTTGGAAAACCACTTTCGGATATCGTTTCATAAACATACTGATAGGATACATCAAGAATGACACAGCCCATGGGCTTCTTGTAAATATCATACATATAACTCATATAACTTATAGCATATATAGAAACTTTGATGCCGGACAATTCATCCAGATAGGGATGTGCTCCTATCCAACGCTCCCCTTCCCCGCTTTTTTCAAGAAATGCTCCTTCTCCTTTGTCCGCAAATTCTTTATAAACCAGCTTGGAAGCTGCCATTGCATTGCCTGAGAATCCGGTACCATAGTTGGATAGAATATATATATTAGAAATATATTTAAGCGAAAGAATTTCTTCTAGAACAGAGGACTGCACTTCTTTAAAACGCCTTGTTTCTTCCTCTTTATCATTCTGGTAAAAGCCAGAATAATATTTTTTCATTGTTTCATTCGTTTTTAAGGCTTCCGTCTTTTCCGAAACCGTATTTGTACCAAAATCCAAATACTTTGCCATATAGCTCATCGTAGAAAGTGTTGAACTTTCATAGCTTTCAATTAGACCCTTTGAGGATTTCGAATAGGAAAGTATACCTAATAAAATAATCAGAAACACTGGAACTAAAAAAGCGAAAATTAATTTTGTGCGAATACTGTTAAGTCCTTTGATAAAGCCTACAAAATGATACTTTTTATTCTGATTGTTTTCATTTATCTCTTTATCCTTCTTTATTCCTGTAACTTCATCCATATTCAATCCATTGTCTATCCTTATTGCTTTATTAAATTTTATCTTTCCTAAACTCTTCCAATCCATATGCCTTGCTTGCATACTCTACTTTTGCAAAGTACACTGCTCCTTTCCACTTAGGGATAATTCAATGCACCGATCTATGTACTCTTACTGGTTTTGGAATCACTTGCCTGCATTGGCAATGCGCTTACGGAACACAAAAGTCAATATCATTGCAAAAAATACTGGGATCAACATTATTCTCCACATTGAGGTGTAACCCAATTTTTCTGCTACTACACCTGCAATAATTGGTCCGGCAAGATTACCAAGATCATTCCCTATATAGTTCGTACAACTACCAGCGCCGCGCCGTTCTTTCGGAACACATTTCATACAGAGTGCCTGAATTGCAGGCTGGCACGCTCCATATCCAAATGCAGAAACGAATGCCGCAAGCAGGAACATCGGAAGGTTTGATGCGAAGCTTATCATAAGAAAGGAAACTGCAAAACAACACATTGCCGGAATGAGTACTCTTTGAAGTCCATATTTATCAGAAAGTTTTCCGATGGTTGGACGGGTAAACAGTAATGTTACCGCATATACAGTAAAAAAGAGTCCAATGTTAGTCTCCACTCCACGTTCACCGGCATAGATAACAAGAAATGAATTGATGTTACAGTATGCAAGGGAAAGTGTAAACATTAACGCTGCAGGAATCAGAGCTTCCTTTGCAAAAACACTATGTACAGATATGACAAACTTCTTTCTAGGTCTTGCTTCCAACTTCACTCTGGTTGCAGCAAATGCTGCACAAACCATTAGTATTGCCCCAATTAAGAATGTGTTGTTGTAACCTAAATAGGTAGCAAGTGATAATCCAACGGTTGGCCCGATTGCCTGACAGGCAGCCTGCGCTAGTGAGAAATAACCAATTCCCGCCCCAAGTTTATCAGATGGAAGTGCATCCGAAGCCAGTGCAAGACAACAGGTCGCAGTAAATGCCTGTCCGGCACCCTGTAACAAACGTGATGCCATCAGGATAGGAACGGAGGTAGAAAAACTATAGCCAAAGAAGGCTATAGCCATTACCATCATTGCCCCAGTCAGTATATATTTTCTATTAAAGGAATCGATCGCAGGTGCAGATATCAGTTTCAGTAACAACGCTGTATAAGTAAACATACTCATTACTACGCCTACAATAGTTGCACTAGCGCCTAAATGATTTGCATATTTAGCAACAAGTGTATTCATCATCTGTTGGCTTAGATACATAAGTGCATTCGCTATAAAGACACTAATAAATGTTTTATTCCATATTTTTGTCGGTATTTCCTGCCGATCGCTTTGAACCATTGTTGTGGTACTCATTTTTTCTCCTAATCTCTATCATTTGATTTTAAATTATAAGCCTTTAATAAAAGCCCAAGGAACTTTTTATGTTAAACTAGTTTTTTACGTTTTTTCCATGCACCGCTATGAAAATATATAACATCGACCAGAATTACACCCAATCTGGCCAGAGAATGTCCTAAGAAAAAGCCGATAACCCCCATATTCAGATAAATACCGAAGAAAAGTCCGAAGGATACGCGAAATACAACGCCATCCAGAAATCCTCCCAAAAACCCCAGCATAGAATGCCCTGTTCCGGTAATAATTGTTCCATAGGAACTGGAAATTGAAGACAAAAACAGTGTTAGAGCTGTAATCAGCATAAATTTAAAGCTATAAGCCATAACTGCCTCATCCGTGGTAAATAATCCAAAAATTGCTCTGGGAAATGAAATCGCAAACACAGATAACACAGTTGATATAGAAAGTGTGATAATCAACCCCCAAACAACTACCTGCTTCGCGCGATCGTGACGGTCTGCACCAATATTCTGTGCAGCAATTGCGCCACCCGCCTGCTTCACGCTCTGGCAGACGATGTTGGATAAATGAACAATCT
Organism: Pelosinus sp.; assembly: GCA_029239675.1. Taxonomy (GTDB): domain Bacteria; phylum Bacillota; class Negativicutes; order DSM-13327; family DSM-13327; genus Pelosinus. The sequence goes on from JARBUM010000124.1 coordinate 4,927, forward strand.
TATCTGCAATGCCGTAGGTTGCAGATGCTATTAGTCCGAGTGCATTAACATTACTGATCACATAAAGCTGTGTCAGATTGATCATGGCACCTTGTGCTGCAAGCGGACCACCCAGCCTTAGGATTTTATTCGCTTTACCTGATACAATGGTAAAACTTCGTAATTTGAAATCAAAGCCAAATTGATCCCTTCTCCTGTAAAGAAAAACCACAGAAAATATTAAGGATACACCTTGTCCAATAATCGTAGCATAAGCCGTTCCTGCTGCCCCCAAATGAAACGCCTTTATAAACACGATGTCTAGAACCAAATTTAGAGCAGCCGCAATCGCTATAAATAACAATGGTCTTTTGGAATCACCCATTCCTCGTAGTACAGAGCTGACTGCATTATAGCCGAAAATCAATGGCAAACCTGCTGTGGTAATGATATAGTAGGACCGTGCTGCTGTAAAAGATTCCTCCGGAGTATTCATTAAGGTAAGAATCTGATTCGAAAATACCAAGCATATTATGGAGATCACAATCGACAATACACCTAGAAGGCCGAACAAAGTACCAATCGTGGCATTAAGCTCTTCTTTTTTCTTAGCCCCCACCTGCTGGCCAATAAGAATTTGACCACCACTGGATAACCCAGTACTGACCAACGTTAACAGATTTAATATTTTGCCGCCCATAGAGACGGCAACTGTACCTACACTTCCGACAAATTGACCAATAATAATCATATCAACCGTATTATAGATACTATTTAGTAGGCTGGCCAATAAAAATGGTCCTAAAAATTTCATCAGAAGTGTTGATATACTACCTTCCGTAAAATCCATTCCGATAGATTTCTTTATACTGCTCATAATTAGCCCTCCAAATTATTATATGTTGTAAAACTACTTCTCTTCCGAATGAATTACACCGAACTCGTAGACTGTTTTGGAAAACAACAATTCATCCTTTTTAAAGATTGGAGAAGTATATTGAGGACAATTAACAGCATTTGGTACAAACTGGGTTTCGAGGCATATGGCGCAATACCCGGTAAAGTGGACTCCTCCCTTGCCCTTTGCAATATCTTTTGCATAGGGTGTAAAGACAACTAATGCCGGCATATCTGTATAAACAAGCATGATACGACCAGTTTCCTTAGAATATAACTCGGCTGCAAGATCAAAACCAGTTTTATCGAGGATATAGCTATCATCATACTTACTAGGCTGCGTTTCAAAAAAACCTACTGTATCATCTGCCAATGCCTCCCCAATCTGACGCAGCTTTGTAAAATCCAGAGGCGTCCCCACTACCTGCCGCCGTTCACCCACAGGCATACCGATTTCGCCCTTCGGTGCATAATCAATGGCATAAATCTTTAGGGAATGCTCTCTAATATCTCCGGTGCCGGTCAGATTAAAATACGCGTGATTAGTAGGACAAAGCACCGTATCCCCATGGGGCCTGATTTCATACTGAATACTCAGTTTGTGGTCATCCCCAAAGGTGAAGGTTATCGCCACATCAGCGCAGCAGCCAAATCCACCCTCACCCGTATCCAACAAAAGAAAGGTAACACTATTCTCAGACTCATCCATAATGGCTGCGAAGGTCTTTCTTGCATAATTGCCGGCGCCACCATGAATGAAGTGGCCGCCTCTATTACATTCTAGTTTGATTTTTATCCCGTCGATAGTAAAGCAACCATAAGCAATACGATTTGCACAGCGTCCTATGGTGACTCCTTCATAGGGGCATTCTGCCAGCTCGTCAATGTTATCAGCACCTAATACGATATCGCCCAAATTACCATCCTTATCCAGTACATAAATACTATGAATTGATGCCCCATAATCCAACAGTTCAACATATTCTCCCGAGCTATTACGAATGGTAAACAAAGTAACCACGCGACTATCCGGCATGCTACCAATAATCCTTTTTTCTATCATTATTGCTGCCCCCTGTTACTAATAGGTTTTTTTATATGCCAAATAAACCATTGGCATGCCAATTTCTCC
>JARBUM010000125.1 GCA_029239675.1 Pelosinus sp.
TTAACTTAATTATGCGGGAGTGGCGGAATGGCAGACGCACCAGACTTAGGATCTGGCGCCGCAAGGTGTAGGAGTTCAAGTCTCCTCTCCCGCACCACATCAAACACAAGGCTTTCAGGGTTTTACCTGAAGGTCTTTTTTTATTATGCCTGAAAGCATATGTTGCTTTAAATATCCTGCAGGTCCATATTATTAACGTTTCGACATTAGCATTTATCCTACGTTTATAATAACATGAACCTGCATTTTCGTTTGAGGGGAAAAGGGAGCGTAGTGTTTTTATCACTGATGTAATAAGGTAGGCTTGGTTAGCGTATCAGCCAAGATTAGAGGATATTGCAGAAGTGTTAGAAAATGCGGTACAATGGCATCATATATGAGTGTGAATAAATACTTCTTAGAATATGTGGATTATATTTTGCAGGATGGGATTGATTTTATAGGTAATTTGCTGCAGATGCGAGGTGTGATAAATGAAAGTATTAGTAGTGGATGATGATGAGAAAATCGTAAAGGTACTGGTAACCTATTTAACAAAAGAGGGATATATTACGGAGACTGCTATGGATGGCAGGAAGGCAGTAGAAAAGGCACGGCAATGGCAGCCAGATGTGGTATTGCTGGATGTGATGCTACCGGAGCTTGATGGCTGGGGCGTATGCAAAGAAATCAGACGAGAAAGCGATGTGCCGATTATTATGCTCACTGCGCGGGATGCTGAAACTGATCGGATCATTGGACTGGAACTGGGAGCTGACGACTATGTAATAAAGCCTTTCAGTCCCCGAGAATTAATTGCTCGGATACGAGCTATCCTACGACGAGTTAGGCCTGAGGGCCGACAGGATAGTGATGAGAATGTACTGCGCGTTGGGGAGATTGTGCTGCACCAGCATAATCACACATTAACAGTTCAAGGTAATCTTATCGAACTAACCCCTACCGAACATAAATTGCTGACGCTGTTCTTGACTCATCCCGGGCAGGTCTTATCTCGACTACAGTTGATTGAGAATGTACAAGGCTATGCCTTTGAAGGTTATGAACGGACGGTTGATTCTCACATTAAGAACCTTCGTAAAAAACTGGGCGATTCCTATGGTGAACCACGTTACATCAAAACAGTATATGGTGTTGGTTATAAACTGGCAGGTGATTTGCGTGCGTAGCCTTCTGATTCGGGTGATGGTTACTTTCTTTGTAACAACGGTCACTGTTGTGGTAGGGCTTATTTTGGTCGTCAACTATCAGGTATCAGAAAACTTTAATTCGTATTTATATATGAGCGGCATGCATGGTATTATGATGAATCATGGTAAGATGGCTGCTATGATGGGTGTGCCAGAAAGACAATTTATTACTTCGTTAAAGTACTCCTTGGCGTTGGCGGCAGGAGGGATGCTGCTAATTGGTGCTTGCGTTAGTTATTATTTGGCTCGTAGCATTGCTACTCCGGTGATTGACTTAAACCAGGCGGTAAACGCAGTGGCGGCAGGAGATTTGGATGCGACTGTTATTGTGGAAAGGCAAGATGAAGTAGGGCAATTAGCTATGGCGTTTAATGCCATGACCGCAAAATTAAAATCCAATACGGTTTTGCGCCAACGTTTTTTGGCTGGGGTAGCCCATGAACTTAGAACTCCGCTGACAATATTGAAAGCTAATTTAGAAGGAATCGCTGATGGTATCATTACTCCAGATGTGGAGCAAATTAGTTCATTGACTGAGGAAGTTGATCGGCTGACAAAACTGGTTGGAGAGCTAAGAGATCTTTCCTTATTAGAGGCAGGACAACTACAGCCGGAATTCACTTTTTTAGATATAACTCAACTTTTGCGCCAGGTGCTAGGGAAGAGTAATCCCCTAGCTAGTGAAAAAAGTATTAGCTTGTACAGTAAAATAGATGATGAGTTGCCAGTTATTTGGGCGGATGGGGATATGGTCAGACAGATGGTGTATAATCTCGTCTTAAATGCCATTAAATATACGCCCGACGGTGGACAAATTATTGTAGGAGCAACCGCTAAAAATAGCATGCTTCAAATTATGGTTACCGATACAGGAATTGGAATTGCAGTGGAAGATCTCGAACATGTTTTTGATTATTTTTACCGTGTTAACTCTGCGAGGACTAAAGAAAGTGGCGGTACTGGCCTTGGGCTGGCCCTCGTCAAACAAATGGTTTTAGCCCATGGCGGTAAGATTGAGGTTGCAAGTAAGTTAGGCCAAGGTAGTACTTTTACTCTTCTACTACCGATGAATGTACAGCAAAAAGCATAGTTTCTACAAAAACCACAATTTGGAGAAGAAAAATATCGACCTCTTTGCACTGAAATGCGCAAAGAGGTCGATTTCGCATGATGATTTTCTATGTAATTTAGGAGAAGAGAGTAATAGATAAACTTCGGTGCTTTCTATCATACCGCCAAGGTATGGTTATTGTGTATTGTACATGCCATTACTTTGCATATATTGGAAGATTCCCTGACCATGTTCTTGTTCTTCTTTTTGTATATGATTGAGAGCTTGTCGTGCATTAGGATCAGCAAATTCAAAGATGGCTGTATCATAAGCACCAGAAACGAACTTCTCTGTCATCAACATATCGGTGCATAAGGCTTTATCACTTTGCCTAGCTGCTCCTCCTTGTGAAGAGGTAGAAGTTGCATTTTGTATGTTGCTTTGTGCAGACTGCTGACTTTGCTGTGAGGACATAGTTGGAACTTGGCCGTTTAGCATTTGAGTGACTGAATTTAAGTGTTGTTGTTCTTTCTGAGAGTAGGAGTTAAATAATTGTTTTAAAGCGGGGTCTTGTGCTTGATTAGCATAGGCTTGGTATTTTTCTACACAGACCTGTTCATGTTTTTTTTGATCTTCTAATAAGAGTCTTTCTTTCTGAGTTAATTTTAATGTCATTAATTAACACCTCCTGCTACTATTTTGTCTAACAATTTGAATTCTATTCATACTTTCTTGCCAGAAAAAGAGTGTTGGATAAGATAAAAAGCTGTGCAAGAAATGCACAGCTTTTTATCAGGGGGCTTACTTTTGTAAATGGAATGGAATGGTGGTGACAATGACATTTTCTCTTAAAATCAATAAGGTGCGAAGGATCCAACCTGTTTGATTATGTAACAGACGATGCCACCATTTTTTTGTCTGAAATTCAGGAATCAGAATTGTAATATAATCTTCTGGATTTTTCTGACGTTCCAGATTAATAATGTAGTCCAATAATGGCTGAATGACTAAACGATAGGGAGAATACACAGTAACGAGTTCGACACCGGGGTTCCAACCATGCCATTTTTCCTCAACCCTTTTACCGATTTCTTCATCTGTAGCAATGTGTAAGGCGACTACCTCATTACTTATGCTTTTTGCATATTTAAGAGTTTGTGCCACAACACTTGTAGGGGTAGCAATAGGAACAATAACTACGTTTCTTCCTGTTTTAAGATTGGCTTCAATATTAGGGTTGAAATCTTCTAAAGGAAGATGTAGCTGGTCAGCCATATCGTTATAATGAGAACGAATTTTTTTGAAGATGAAAATCATTGTGGGAATAAACAGCAGAACGATCCAGGCACCATAAAAAAACTTAGTAATTACAATAATTAGTACAACAATTCCGGTTACTACAGCTCCAATGGTATTTACAGTAGCACGTAGATGCCAACCAGGAGTTCTTTCTTTTCTCCAGTGGACAACCATGCCGATTTGTGCAATGGTAAAGGAAAGGAAAACGCCAATAGCATATAAGGAAATTAAATGTTCCGTATCTCCTTGATAAATAAAGATCAAAATACCAGCGACAATGCTGAGGAGTACAATACCGTTGGAGAAGTTTAGACGTTCACCTCTTACTCCCAGATAGCGAGGCATATAGCCGTCTCTAGCTAAAATAGATAATAGAAGAGGTAATCCGTTGAAGGATGTATTTGCAGCTAAGTAGAGTACTAACATGGTGGTGATTTGTATGTAATAATAAGCCCAGCCGCGCCCGAAGGTAAGTTCGGCAATTTGAGATAAAGCGGTTATGCCGTTTAAGGGTAAAATATGAAAATGCATGGTCAAGAAGGAAGTGCCAATAAACATAATACCAAGTATTCCAGACATCCAATAAGTTGTTATGGTAGCATTGCGTGCTCCAGGGGAACGGAACATAGGAACGCCATTAGAAATAGCTTCTAGTCCAGTCATGGAGCTACAGCCATTCGCAAAAGCACGAAGTACAAGAACCAGGATCGTCCAATCCATTTGTTTTACTAAGGATTCAGGGGGGAAAATCGGTGCCTGATTCGTAAGTGCTTGATAGATTCCCGTGCCAATTAATGCTATAATGCCAAGAATAAATCCATAGGTAGGAAACACAAATGCAGTAGAAGATTCACGGATACCACGCAAATTCACCAACATTAAAACTCCGAATAAAATGATTAAATCCATTGCTACTTCATTTTGAGCAAGTGCAGGGAATGCGGAAATAATAGCAGCTGTTCCAGCGGAAACACTTACAGCCACTGTAAGGGTATAATCAGCAAATAAAGCGGCAGCAGCGGTGAGAGCTGGCATTTCTCCTAAATTGTTAATCGCTACGGAATAAGATCCTCCGCCTCCGGGATTGGCCTTGGCTACCTGCACGTAAGAAATAGTAACAATAGCTAAAAGAACTAGGATTGCCAGAGAAATAGGGGCCAAGTAACCATAAGCTAAAATACCAGGAAGGGTTAGCATAAGCATAATCTGTTCAGGACCATAAGCAACTGAGGATAAGGCATCAGAAGAAAAAATAGACAGTGCTTTCCATTTGGGAAGTTTTTCATTATGGATCTCTTGATTATGTAAGGGCTTGCCAATTAGGATTCGTCGGACGAATCTCATCATAGTTGAATCTACCTCCGTTTATTGTAGGGATGTTGTTTCATAAATAGTAAGAAAAAATAGCATCTTGAGATATCGTCGTCCTAGCAGCTTAGAGTAATGTATGCAAATTGGCATAGAATCAATTATACAGTAGTTATAGTAAAAGGAAAGGGCGATTTAAAGCCATTTAGCAATAAATAACAATCAGTTTCATCAAAAAAATTATCTACCATAGATATCCTTGTCATTAAGGCAATTTACTACTATTTAGTCCTATTTATAACAATTATGTAATCAGATCATTTCAAATTTGCGAAAAGATATTAAAAAAAGTGTAAAACACAACAAAAAAGGCACCGGAGTAACCGGTGCCAAGAATTATTTTCTGGGGGTAAAGAAAGAAAAAACATTTAATCGCGACGAGGCCAACAAGAATTAGGATTGCAAGGGCGAGGCCAACACTGTTGGCGAGGCCAACATTGTTGACGAGGCCAGCATTGCTGACGAGGCCAGCATTGTTGACGAGGCCAGCATTGTTGACGAGGCCAGCACTGCTGACGAGGCCAGCATTGTTGTCTAGGCCAGCATTGCTGACGGGGCCAACAAGAAGAAGAGGGGCTACACCCTACAATAACAATGCGTTCATCATCATCGTCATCATCCCATTCATCCATTTCAGGTCTATCCCACTTCGGTCTTCGTTCATTATCATCATCATCAAAATACATACTATTATCCTCCTTTTTGTTTAAGGTATAAAGTTTATCTAGAAAATTACCATTTACCAGTATAGGGATCATAGGAACAAGCTGTAGGAGATGCTATCCAGGATTTCTCAGGACTACAGCCTTGGGCTAAAGGACGACAATCAGAGCAGGCATAACGATACTCACAGTCCTTACATTTGTTGATTTGATCTTTAGTCGTATGCCAACATTGTTGTAGTGGATGATCCATAAGTATATCTGTCAATGAATGTGTAAGGATATTACCGCAGACTTGATCTCTGGCAAAGATACAGGGAATGACATCACCTGTAGATGTAACAGCAATTTTTCCTGCCAGGCATTGACAATAGGTATGAGAAGCAGTAAAGGCGGTTTCATCTGTATAAAAAGGAGGCTTAATCGGTGGTTTAGTGTAAGTGGTTGGGAGCAGGTGATGATCATCGCCTCTGCCAGTGGGACGGATGACATCAGGATAAGCATCCGGCATACCGAGGTCTTCATATAATTTAAGAATATTTGGTACTTCTTGCTCATTGACTTTCATAATAATAGAAGCAATGCGTAAAGGAATAGCAGCATTTAAGATTTTTTCGATGGCAGTCATAGTTTTAGTAAAACTGTTAGGCTGTAGGGTTACACTGTCGTGGATAGCGGCATTAGTGGCATAAATTGTTGTAGCGATGTTTACATTATATTGCTTAAAAAAGGTTATACAGTCATCATCAATTAATGTAGCGTTCGTAAAAATCTCAATATATTCATAGCCAATTTGATGGGCTCTGATGACCAGGTCACGCCATTTCGGGTAAAGTAATGGTTCACCACCAATCAGCTGAATATCGGTAGCACCCGCTGCTTTGGCCTCGTCTATAAGTGAGAGCCAACGTTGGTGAGGAACTAAGTCAAGACTTTTGCGGGATGGCCCGCTTTCGGAGTAGCAGTGTAAGCATTTGCTGTTGCAAGCAGCAGTTAATTCTAGCCAAAGAAAATCAAGTTTTACGGGAATGTCCGGTTGAATCATTTCAGGTATTGGGGCAGGTGGGGTATCTAGAAAAAAGCCCAAACCCTTTTCCTGTAATTTATTTAGGAAGTCCATATATTGAATATTTTCTGTAGAAGATCTATCCCAAAGGTTCTCTAAAGCATTGTCTTGACAGGCACTGAGCATTTGGGTTGCACTTGAATTAATGGAATGTACTTTACCTGTTTTAAAGTCATATATTGCACCCCTAGTAGCACCCTTCACCAATCTGCAATGTTCTTGTAAGCTATAATACAACAGATTAGCCTCCTTTATGGTGATTTATTACATAATATGCAAACTTGGTATCTTGGTGTAGCTCAGTGGTAGAGCATCGCCTTGCCAAGGCGAGGGTCGCGAGTTCGAATCTCGTCTTCCGCTCCATAAAGATTATTGAACTCGGCAGTTATTGCTGGGTTTTTTGCATATATCTTGTTTTTGTTATATAATTATGGTATCATATGGGCTATGACATTCTAAAGTGTAGTGATTTATGTTCAAAGTAAGAATTCATTACAAATAACATAGCAAACATGTTAAAAATGGTAATACTATTTTTGGCGTTACACATAATGTCGCCAACTAATTACATAGGGAGGATACAACACAAAATGAAAGCAACAATGGAAAAAATAGACAATCATAAAGTGGTTTTTGAAATTGAAGTACCTCAAGCGGAAGTAGCAAAAGCGGTTGAAAAGGCATATCGTAAATTATCTAATAAAGTAAATATTCCGGGGTTCCGTAAAGGAAAAACACCTCGTCGCATTTTAGAAATGCATATTGGTAAA
>JARBUM010000126.1 GCA_029239675.1 Pelosinus sp.
GACACTCTTTCCCTACACGACGCTCTTCCGATCTAGATGTAGAGTTAGATGGTAGCTATAGTCTAGTTGTACAAAAAGATGGGTTTCTAGCAGGTTCTATGGGAATTGAAGTATCTAGTAAAATGCAGAACTTAATGCAAGGACTGTTCTCTGGAGAAGGCTTCTTTACACTGAAAGTGAGTGGAAAGGGTACTGTTTTCTTAAATTCTTATGGCGCCATTCATGCCATTAATCTGGAGGCTGGGGAAGAGATGATTATTGATAATAATCATCTTGTGGCTTGGCCCGATTATATGGATTATAAGATTGAAAAAGCAACATCTGGTTGGATATCCAGCTTTACATCTGGGGAAATGCTGGTTTGCCGCTTTAAAGGGCCAGGTGTAGTTTTGATTCAGACGAGAAACCCGAAAGCTTTTGGTGAGTGGGCAAAAAGCCTGATTCCTGGAAGTAAATAAGAAAGCAGAAAATTGATAATGATTAAGAGGAGTATTAACAAATGAGTGAATTTATTACGGGGATTATAGGAAGCTATTCCCATTTTTTTAATATGGCTGAGTTTCTAGGTGTTATTTCTAATCCGATGAACTGGGCAATTATTGGTAGCTTGATTGTATTAGAGGGACTTTTGTCAGCTGTCGCCATTGGATTGGGAACTTATTTAATTAAAATCTGGTGGATAAAAGCTGCAGGTGCTCTGTATTTATTATGGATGGCAGCTCAGTTCTTTATGAAAAAGAATAAGGATGAAGATGAAGATGCGATTCCAGAAGCACCACATGGTTTTTGGCGTACTGTTTTGGCCGTTGAAATCATGGATATTGCTTTTAGTATTGATAGTGTTTTAGCCGCTTTTGGCGTAAGTGATCAAATATGGGTATTGTATTTAGGTGGTATCTTTGGCGTTATGATGATGCGAGGGGTGGCGCAAATTTTCTTGACGCTGATTGACCGTTATCCTGAACTGGAAACCACAGCGTATATTATGATTGGTATTATTGGCGCGAAAATGATGGCCTCTGTTTTTAATTATCATGTTAGCCAAGTAGTGTTTTTTTCGACGTTGATAGCTATATTTATTGGTACTTTTGTGGTTCATCATTTACGCAAACGTAATGCATAATGCGTTATTTTAATTATCTTTCGCCTGAAGAGGAGCAATCTATCTTTTATTTATCGCCCCAATTGATAAGGATAGATGATCAGTCCTTGTTGGAATATGCATTGGGTGCAACCTTATATATGCCTGCTACCCGTAGAACCATTGCGCAAGATGTGGTTAACGGCAAATTAAAAGGTTTAATGTCCATGGTTCTTTGCTTAGAGGATGCAATTGGTGATAATGAAGTATCAAAAGCGGAAAAAATGTTAGGGTATCAGATACACCAGCTAACCTTGGCTCTTAGCCAAGGGAGCATTTCTGTGGCTGATATTCCTCTCATTTTTGTAAGAATACGTAATGTAGATCAAATGTGGCGGATCACTGAAATGTTAGGGGCGGACGTAGCCTTATTAACAGGCTTTGTCTTTCCCAAGTTTACAGCAAACAATGGATTTCTTTACTTTGAGGCTCTTGAAAAAATTAATAAATGCCAAGCAAAGCCCATTTATGGGATGCCTATTTTGGAATCACCAGAGATTATTTATATAGAGAGCAGACAGAAAAGTGTGCTGGAAGTAAAGCATTTACTGGATTCATATCGCAAGCTAGTGTTGAATGTTCGTATTGGTGCAACGGATTTTTCTGGTTTGTTTGGTTTAAGGCGCAGTCCAGATATGACGATTTATGATATTTCCGTAATTCGCAGCTGTATTGATACTATTATTAATGTTTTTACTCGCATGGATAGTGGTTATGTGGTTTCAGGACCTGTTTGGGAATTTTATTCCAGTGAGCGGGTTCTAAAACCCTTATTGCGCCAAGGGCCTTTTACAGATAATTTGGGACGAGCGGGGGAGCAAATACGGGATTCACTTCTGCACCGTTATATGGACGGCTTATTGCATGAGGTTGTTTTAGATAAAGCAAATGGACTAATCGGTAAGACGATTATTCATCCTAGCCACATAAAACCTGTACAGGCACTATGTGTCGTTACCCATGAAGAATATATGGATGCTTGCAGCATTCTAGCGGGTTCTCATGGAAATGTGGGTGTTATTGCAAGTCAATATGCTAATAAAATGAATGAAATCAAGCCTCATATGCGCTGGGCACAAAAAATAATGATAAAATCAAAAATATATGGAGTGTTTCATGAACAGCATAACTTTACCAGTTTACTCACCTAATGTGTATTCCTATGATATTCTGGAAAATTTAAAGGTTGAAGTACATGTTGTTAATAATGTTTACCAAATTCCCATAGATGCATTGTTTCTTATGGCCGCGAGGAAAAACACAAAGCGCGGCTTTTTGTTTGTCAGCAAAATATTAGGCAAACACATTCCTGTACATCCTTTGATTCCCTTATTGGGAGGAGCGGCTTTAGCATCACGCTATGCTAGTGTAATGTATCAAGACAAAGGTTTTGAGGAACATTGTGATTTTTCCCAAGCCTTCACAGATTCAACCGTAATGACAACCACGTGGGGGTATGTTAAGGAAAACCCCTTATCTTTACAGGAAAAAACTTTGTTTATTGGCTTTGCGGAAACTGCGACTGCCTTAGGGCATAGCGTCTTTAGTTGCTTTGCCGAGAAGGCTAAGTATATTCATACTACTAGAGAAAAGATCTTGGGTATTGAAAATGTATTAAATTTTGCTGAAGAGCATAGTCATGCTGTTGAACATTACTGTTACGGAACCCAAGAGGAATGGTTTGCTAATGAAGATATGGTGGTATTGGTAGATGATGAGATAACGACAGGTAAATCAGCTTTGAATTTTATTCGGGCGATTCAGCGACGTTATCCTCGCAAGAAGTATGCAGTAGTTTCTCTCTTGGATTGGCGTTCACAAGCTGATAAACAAAAGTATGCTGAGATGGAAAAGGAACTACAGATACAAATTCACAACATCTCATTGCTGTCAGGTGGTATTGTAGTACAGGGTGAACCGATAGCCGATTACCAGGAAACCGTTTCCTGTGATGCAGAATTGAATATGAAAACCAATATAGAGATGTTGGTGATTAAAGAAGACATAAGCAGGTTAAGAAAGCTTTCCTCTTTGAACGCGAAGGACGAGGAAAATTCTACACCTTATCTGCATGCCACAGGACGTTTTGGCATTACAAGTCAAGAGCAGGCAACTATTGAAGAGAAGTTTAGCCAAATAGGTAGTAGGCTGAAGGAAAAGAGGCAAGGTAGTAAGACCTTGTGTATGGGAACTGGAGAGTTTATGTATATTCCCTTTAGAATCGCAAGTTATATGGGGGAAGGTGTGAGTGTCCAGTCTACTACCAGAAGCCCTATATACCCAGTCCAGGAGGAAAACTATGGAGTGCAGCGAGGGATTTCTTTTAGCAATCCAGAGGACTCCGAAATTGTGAATTATGCCTATAATATTCCTCCAGGTTTTTATGATGATATTTTTATTTTTATGGAAAGAGAAGCGAAGAGGCAGGATCTAGAATCCTTAGTGCAGGCTCTTACGCCATTAGGGGTTGGTAAGGTCAATATTGTGTCATGTGTTAGTAGACAATTCGTTAAGGTTATCATTCCGCCCCCAAAACCCATGGGCAGTTACAGTCCGAAGGATGTTATTTTCTTGCTTAAAAACATTGGCGGGTTAGTCCCAGAACTAGATAATCAGATCAGAGAGGTTGCCATACAAGGGGGCAGACACTATTCTGAGATGTTGCCCGTAGAATATCAGCCTAAAGCTGAATATATGTCATTATTCCATCACATGCTTCAGAAAACTGCAGCAAAAATTGCTTTAGCTGCTGGTAGTGTTGCAGAACAAATTGTAAATCTAAAGGGTACAAATATTGTATTAGTATCATTAGCTCGTGCCGGGACACCTATAGGAATCTTAATTAAACGTTATATTGAGGAACAATATGGCATTACGTTGCCTCATTACAGTATATCGATCATTCGTGATAAAGGTATTGATGAGAATTCCTTGTTATATATAAGGCAAGAGCATCCAGAGGCCACTATACAATTTATTGATGGATGGACTGGTAAGGGAGCAATAACCACTCAACTCATTCAAGCATGTACTGTTTTTAATGAAAAGTATGGAGAACAAGTGCAACCAGATCTCGCTGTTCTAGCAGATCCGGGACATTGCGTAGGTCTATATGGTACAAGGGAAGATTTTTTAATTCCTAGTGCCTGTCTAAACTCTACTGTTTCGGGTTTAGTGAGTCGTACTGTCCATGTGGCAGACTTGATTAAGGAGTCTGATTTTCATGGTGCGAAATTCTATGAAGAGTGGAGAAGGGAAGATGTATCCTCATTGTTTATTGATACGATTGTCGGTCAATATCCCTTTATTGCTCATGAGTCTAAAAGTATGGCACAAAAGCATATTGAAAAATTACAGGCACCTACTTGGGCGGGGTTGAATACAATAAAACAGCTACAAGAAGAATTTGGGTTGCTTGATATCAATCTTATTAAACCTGGTGTAGGTGAAACGACCAGAGTTTTATTACGACGCATTCCTTGGAAGATATTGATTGATAGCAAAGATAATCCTAATTTGCAGCATATTTTATTATTAGCAAAACACCGGGGCGTGACAGTGGAAGAGTTTCCGAATATGTCCTATTCGTGTTGTGGCTTAATAAAAACAATGGGAGGGGACTAATGTTATTTGCCAGTGATCTTGATCAAACGCTCATTTATTCCCCTAAATCTTTTCGGCTGTTGCCTGCTGTTTCTGTTCCGGATATCAGCTTGGTAGAGACTTATGAGGGCCGAGGCATCTCCTTTATGACTGATCATGCAATAAGGCAGCTTCAGCAGTTGTCATCCCAACAGTCCTTTATTCCAGCCACCACACGCACCGTAGAACAATATCAGCGCATTTCTTTATTTCATGGGCAAATCATCCCTGCCTATGGAGTGGTAAGCAATGGGGGAAATGTGATGATCAATGGAGTGGTGGATCAGGAGTGGAATAAAAAGATTAAGGAAAAAATAGTGCAAATGTGTCTATGTTCTCAAGATATATTGTCTCAGTTTAGTGAAATCAGCCATGTGTCATGGTCTGGACCTTTGAAAATGGCGGATAGTTGTTTTCATTACTGTATAGTAGAGCGAGAAAAAATTCCAACGGATGATCTGGAGAGCTTTTCCTTATGGGCAAAAGCCCAGAATTGGAAAATATCCTTGCAAGGCAGAAAACTATATATTGTACCAGAAGTTGTGAATAAATGGGATGCTGTTGTATATATACGAGATCTTCTGAAGGAAAAGGTCGTAGTTGCTGCGGGGGATTCTTTATTAGATTTGTGTATGTTGGAGAAGGCTAACTATGCAATAGCGCCTCGCCATGGAGAAATATGGGATCGCTATAGTTCGGGTATGTTGTCAACTTCGTCAATTCAGTTTACAAATCAGCCTGGTATTTTGGCTGCACAAGAGATTTTAGATTATGTAGGTGGATTTACAACCTATGAAATGCAGGCTTAATGGGAGACAATCCGTAAAAAGGAATTTCCACTAGTACTAGTATCTTCTGTACCATGTTACCCATGAGATTATAGTGATGAATCATCATATAACAAAAGGGGTGAGGTCATGGGAGAGAAAAGTAAGGACATCTATCTGTGGCGGTATTGGCCCTTATGGGGATTGCATTTCGGTGTTCATTTATTGATCGGGATGCTGGGAATAGGGGCCGGTATGGTTGTAGTGGCTCAGGGAGAAGTTCTCAATGGTTTAGCATTATGCGGGGCAGCGTTGTTTGCCTTGCTAAATGGTTGGGCGGGATATAAAGAATTGTGGAAAAGTAAGAGAAGTAAAGTGAATGCTACATAGAACAAACGGTATATGCCGATTGTTCTATTTTTTTTCTCTGCGCCCTCTGCATCTCTGCGGTTCAAAAATACCCCGAAAGACATTAACACAGAGGTCACAAAGATGCACAGAGCGCACAAAGACGAGTTCATCATAATCCCTTTGTGTCCTTTGTGGTTCAAACGTCTATGTTTTAAAGGAACATTGGTTTTTTTAGAACCAATGTATAGTTATGTAAACATTACCACAGCGAAAAAACAGGAATTATCAATAAAAACGCGAATATATATACCTGTATCAAAAATAAAACCAACGTTATGTTAATTAGAAAGAGAGGTAAATTATATTGAGACACAATAAATTATTCAGTATGGCAACCCTTGGTTTCATGACAGTTTCCTTGATCACTACATCATTTGGTGGTATTTTCGCAACTCCTGCTTTTGCAGCTGAACCTACGGTTGTGATTAAGGAAGAGAAGAGTAAAGATAACAAAAACAAAAACCTGGTGGGGGGCCTACTAGCAGTTGGGCTGATTGCATTAGTAGCAAACCATGGTGGCGGCGATGATGACAGCTCTGCGAGTAAGAGCAATAATTCCACTTCAGGAAATAGTTCAACGCCAACCACACCAACCACACCAACTAAGGGAACAGCGGCTGATGAAAAATTAGCTTTTGAGTTATTAAACGCTGATCGGGCCAAGAATGGTCTGAGTCCTTTAAAGCTGAATTCACAGCTAACCGCTCTAGGGGGAAATTATGCCCAAGATATGATTAATCGTAACTTTTTTGCCCATAACAATCCTGAGGGGCAAACTCCTTTTGATAGAATGAAGAACGCTGGTATTGGCTACACTTATGCAGGCGAAAATCTAGCGATTAACAATAATGTAACTGCTGCGGAAACAGCTTTTATGAATAGTTCTGGGCACAGAGCCAATATCCTTAGCAAAAATTTTACAGAGGTTGGTATTGGCGTTCGATATGATGCCAAAGGATCAGCTTATGTGGTACAAGAATTTATTGGTAAATAATACGAAAAGATCCTACAGCTTAGGCTGTAGGATCTTTTGTACTCTCGTAGAGTATCGTTTTAAAAAATGTTGAAACGTGAAGACGCAAAGCCGTTTACGAGGACGCGAAGAACATAGAGGGGCTGTGATGAACTCCCCTTTGTGTTCTTCGCGTTTTAAAACGTTCTCTGCATTTCTCTAGTAAAAAGTATATTTTTGCTATTGTAAGAATAGGAGATAATGCGGATTACTACATGGAGACGCCGCATTTGGGGCACATGCCACGATGTTTATGATAGTCAAATTCGTGACCACAGCAAGGGCATAGTTTGTATAGGCGATATTGGCATACTTTATACAGTTTGTAGTAAGTTTTATAGGTCTTTACACATTCTTTTTCCATTTTGCATTTCATTTTCTCCATATCGGAACACATGTTGGAATAACAGTCATTATCCATCTTCTCTTTCATATAAGGCATCTCACAGTTATCCATATCA
>JARBUM010000127.1 GCA_029239675.1 Pelosinus sp.
CCTGCCTTTCATAAAATAGTCGTCCAAGGGTTACTTGCCATGTATCTTTCTGACCCAAAAGCCAACAGTGGTAAGGAACAAGAGATAAAACATTCCTTGCTAAAAACAGCTGGGGGCTATACCAGATTCCTGTATCAGTTGTGTAAACTACTGCGGTATATAAAGAGATTATAGTGCCTTTGTGGTTAGAAAAAAACATTTTGAAACGCGAAGATAGGAAGACTACGAAGAATAGGAATTATAGAAAAATAAAGGCTGAGCGTAATCACATTACACTCAGCCTTTTGACTTACTGTTTCTTTACTTTTTCATCGTTGCTGCTGTTTTTATCAAAGCCGTTACTAATTCCGCGCTATTATACAAATCGATTTCTTTGATATATTCATCGGTTGTGTGTACTTTGTTCATACCCACTCCTAATACTGCCGTAGGTATTCCATAATTGTTAAAGAAATTGGCGTCACTACCGCCACCCGTAGCTTTAATTTCTGGCGTCAATCCAATACTGTTAGCTGCCTGCACTGCCAAAGTTACTACAGGATCACTTTCCTGCAACACATAAGGACCATAGGCTTTACTTACCTTAACTTCAGCCCGCGCACCGTTCGCCTCTGCCACTTGTTCAAAAGTTTCCTTCATATGAAGAGTTTGTACTTCTAACTTTTCCATATTGCGACTGCGAGCCTCGCATTTTACTTCTGCCAAGTCAGGTACAATATTGGTGGCAATACCACCGCTGATAATTCCCACGTTGGAAGTGGTTTCAAAGTCAATGCGGCCGCACTGCAATTGGGCTAAGGCCTTACCTGCTACTACAATGGCATTAATACCTTCTTCGGGAGCCACACCTGCATGAGCCTTCTTGCCATGAATCACAGCAGTAATGCTATTTTGTCCTGGTGCCATTGTAATAATCTCACCAGGTCCGCCGCTAGAATCAAGAGCATACCCAAAGTCTGCTTTTAACAAACTGGAATCAATCGCCTTTGCACCATTTAAGCCACCTTCTTCAGCCACTGTGAATACAACTTGAATGGGACCATGAGGAATATTTTGTTCATTTACAATGCGCAAAGCTTCTAAGATGGCAACAACTCCAGCCTTATCGTCTGCACCAAGAATGGTTTCACCAACAGAGGTAATAATACCATCTTTAAGTTGAGGCTCTACGCCGCCACAAGGCTCAACACAATCCATATGAGCACTGAGCATCACAGTAGGCGTACCTTGTAATGTTCCCGGCTTATAAGCAAGTACATTACCACAATTGCCACCAATTTTTTCTCCTACATTATCCTCTGTAACCTCGAAACCCAATTTGGCTAATTTCACCTTGAGCACGTCGGCAACTTCACGTTCCTCCCGCGTGGAACACTTGATCTTAACCAATTCAAAAAATTCCGTTAATATACGTTCTTGATTAATCATTAAACAACCTCCTACGATATATAATATGAGAATATTCGATCGGCGCATTTTATCTTACTATAACTAATTCTTACTATAAAATTGTATTCCTGCTTTGTAGTAAATAAAAAATACATTTTTACCCTATAATCTTTAAATGTAGTACACATACTAGTAAGAATCCATCAAGATAAAGGGGTTTTATCCGCATGGCCAAGATCATCGCGCTACAAGCTAACAGTCAAAAACTAGTAGATCTATTGCAGCAACAAGGTTACACTGTCATCGATATGTACCAAGCTCACCAGCAGCGAGAATTAGTGGATGCCTATTTATATACAACCTATCATCCTAATGCTCTGGCTACTTACCATAGTGTAGCCCAACCCACAGATAGTATTCTTAATGCCAAAGAAGAAATGTACCCATTCCCTGCCACCCTTATGATGAATGTCACCAACCTGCCGCCAGAACAAGTGCTTATTATTCTAGAGCAACGCCTGCAGGAGAATTAACAGTAACATTCCCTTTAATTAGGATTCTTTAAATTGACTAACCGTCCTTTTGTTACAATGCCTTCGCCAAATTTATTTCTTAGTTTATCAATGGTTTCATATACAGCAGTACGTTTTTGATCCTGTTGGTCAAACAAGGATAGTTGACCACAGCCTGATTGCAAATGAGATACGGTAATCCCTAATAGCCGAACACCCTCTTGCATGGGTATTTGGCGACAAATATGCAGGGCGGTCTCGTAAAGAACTTCATCAAAGTGAGTACACTCCTGTAACGTTTTACTACGAGTAATGGTTTTAAAAGAAGCAAATCGTACTTTTACAGTAATTGTTCTACCACTATATCCATGTTGCCTAAGCCGCCATCCTACCTTTTCAGCCAATGCCAACAGTTCTGTTTCAATCTGTGACGCCATCCTAATATCAATGGGAAAAGTAACTTCATTACCAATTGACTTAGGCTCAATATCAGTCAGCACTGGTCGATCATCCTGCCCACGGGCTAAGGAATGTATGGTATATGCCATTTGCCCACAATGCTTAGCCAACTGCACCACATCCGCCTTGGCTAATTGCCCTATTGTATAAATCCCTTGATTATTCAAAACCTGAGTCATGGCTTTGCCGACTCCCCACATAGAAGTGATGGGTAACTCCCGTAGTACAGCCTCTTCCTCTCCTGGACGGACAATTACTAAACCATCCGGCTTTTTCATATCAGAGGCCAACTTGGCCAAGAATTTATTCGGAGCTACACCTGCTGAAGCAGTAAGCCGTAATTCATTCTTAATACGCTCTTTAATAGAGGAAGCAATCTCCTCCGGATGGTCATAAAGCTGTTCCATCCCGGTTACATCTAAGAAAGCTTCATCTAAAGACAGGGGCTCTACAATAGGAGAGAATTCCGAAAAAATGCGTTGCAATTCCATGGAAACTTGGCTGTATTTTTCATGATCACAAGGTAAAAATATGCCTTCTGGACAACGGCGTCTAGCTTCTACCATAGACATAGCAGAGTGCACCCCAAAACGACGTGCTTCATAAGAGGCCGTTGCCACCACGCCACGATTTCCCGTACCGCCAACAATAACGGGCTTAC
This sequence comes from Pelosinus sp., assembly GCA_029239675.1. Lineage (GTDB taxonomy): Bacteria > Bacillota > Negativicutes > DSM-13327 > DSM-13327 > Pelosinus. The sequence continues at coordinate 3,022 of JARBUM010000127.1, forward strand.
CTCTTAGTGCCTCATTATCACGTTGTTCCACTGCAGCATAAAAGGCATCCATATCAATATGTATAATCCAGCGCTGCATGTATTTTCACCTAACTTTCACTTTTTATAGTTATACTCTATTCTCGCTTATGCAACAAACGCCTTTATCTTATAAATAAGATAAAGGCGTTAACTTTTAAATTAATGGCGGAGCGACAGGGATTCGAACCCTGGCAGGCCTTACGACCTCTAACGATTTAGCAAACCGTCCTCTTGAGCCGCTTGAGTATCGCTCCATGTTATTTGAATGGCGGAGGGGGTGGGATTCGAACCCACGGACCCCTTACGAGATCGCTGGTTTTCAAGACCAGTTCCTTGAACCGCTCGGACACCCCTCCGTGCCAGTTGACACGTTCCCGATGACACATTTGTTATTATACCAGTATAAATATCCTTTGTCAACACTAGTAGACATAAACTTTATAAAATTATATTAAAATAGCTAGACTAGATGACCACGATTAGCTATCACATTAATAACACCGCTATCGTATTTGAAAATGGGAATACGCCGTAACTCAAATTCTGGCGACCGCTTAATACAAATGCCTTCCTTTACTGTAAAACCTGTTAAATAGCCCAGACTTTCAGCAACCTCTACAACTGCCTCATTATAACTGCCTCGAGGATATGCAATTGCATTCACCTGTTTCCCTAAAACACTCTCTAAAACTGCTTTGGAATTGACCAATTCATCATAAATAGAAGGCTGATCCAACTCCGCTAACGCTCTATGTGTTACTGTATGAGACCCAAAAGACATACCTCCCTGAGCCATTTCTACAATATGTTCAGGGGTAAGTCGCTCCTTCGCCCACAACATGTCAGTAATAACAAAAAAAGTTCCTACCATTCCATATTTTCGTAATATAGGGTAGGCATTTTGAAAATTATCTAAATATCCATCATCAAAGGTTATTAATACGGGTTTATCTGGTAAATCCATGCTCCGACCATCTATAAATTTTTGAAATTCTTCCAATGAGATGCTACAATAGCCCCGTTCTTGCAAATGCTCCAAATCATTGGCAAATCGTTCTGGAGTAACGGTTAGATTATCCGGTGTATATCCTACACGATGATATGCCAAAACAGGGATTTGCCGATTACTACCTCCACTACTAGTAGAAGCCTGAAATAACAAGCCCGAACAATTTATAGCAATAAGTGCACTCGTACATTTTTTAATAAAGCTACGCCGAGATAACATGCCCTGACCTCTCTTTACTTAGGAACCCTAAATTCTTCATAGTTATATTGTATACATTCCTCTTATGACCATTGTAACATTATCTATGTTTTTTGCACCTATTTTTAAAAAAATATTTCACTACATATTACTACCATTTTCTACTTACTATCTAGCCGATAATAAGACCAAACACAATGCAATCCTCTTACCGTACCGCCGCACTGACAATTTTCATGACCGCATATTCGGGAACAAACCGTATCCACTCCAGACTTACTGACGCGCTCTGAAACTTGTTTAACCGGAAGAGATGGCTGACCAGCCTTCACTTTATATCCAACCCGATTCTCACCTATTTTACAAAACCAATTCCATAGTTTCAAAGCAATCACCCTCTCTTATCTCTTTTTCTTTATTATACACGATGATTTCATTACTTAACTATGACATATATCACAAAACATAAATTACCACCTATCGCTAAACCTTTATACAGCTAGTATAATGATAATAATATCATCTAGGATTTGCGACTACTATTTTTATAAAAATGAGGTATATTGCCATGGAGCCACTGGACAAACATCGACAAGAAGATTTCGTACAGCAACTATTTGGCAGCATTGCCAAACGCTATGATTTACTAAATGCAATTTTCACATTGAACCAAGATACTTATTGGCGTAATTTCGCCACAGAGAAGGCTAATGTAGCGGCAGGTCACTCCGTCCTTGATGTATGCTGCGGCACTGGAAAACTCTCTATTGCATTGGCAGAAAAGGTCGGCCCTAATGGCCGGATTATTGGTCTGGATTTCTCTGAAAATATGTTACAACAGGCAAAAGAGAACATAAAGAAAACCTCATACAAACAAACCATTACACTCATGCAAGGAAATGCCCTCTACTTGCCCTTTGCTGATAATTCTTTCGACTGCGCAACCATTGGCTTCGGTTTGCGAAATGTAGCAAACATAAAAAGAGCCTTATCGGAAATGGTGCGGGTAATAAAGCCTGGTGGCACTGTTTTATCCGTTGAGCTTTCTAAACCGAGTGCACCAATTATAAAACAACTTTATTACCTCTACTTTGAACACCTACTCCCCTTACTAGGCAATCTAGGTTTCAATAAGAATCAACCATACTATAATTTACCAGCATCCCTCAGAACCTTACCTGAGCACTCTGTCATACAAGATCTTTTTATACAAGTAGGTTTGGAGCAAGTAAATTACTATCAGCTCACTGGCGGCATTGCTGCTGTACATCTAGGAATAAAATAAAGCTTGGCCGAGGGAGGCCAAGCTTTATTCTATTCCATCCCGAAGGGTCCGCCTCAATAATCATTATTGAGACGGACCCTTAAATGAGCTCTTATGTAATTACTTTGTCCACTCTTAGCATAGCTGTTCTTCTACGAAAATTTGAGGACTACTAAAATAAATTCACCAAAGAGATTTTCCCAATGGCTTTACCAGACTCTAGATACTCATGCGCTTTACCAATTTCAGCAAAAGAAAATTGTTTTTCGTCTTGATTTACATTTAACTGATTCTCTTCAATCATATTGCTTATATTTCGTAATATGAGACTATGACGTTCTCTTCCAATATCGTAGACCAAGGGTATCAGCATAAACACTACATTTAGACTGAGAGCTTTTGCATGCATAATACCAAGATCGAGGGCAACTCTTCCATTAGTGGTACAAATAGTTCCATTATATTTTGCTGCCTTAAAACTATTAAGCAAATTGTTGCCACCTATTGGATCTATAACAACATCAAAGCCCTTGCCATTCGTATATTTTTCTACATATTCCTCAACAGTTTCTTTCTCGGAGAAGATAATACCATCAGCACCTAACCCTAGCGCGATATTCGCGTGCTTCTCTTTTCTCACTGTTCCATATACAATAGCACCTTGTTGTTTCGCTAACTGCAAAGCAATATGTCCTACTCCTCCAGCAATACCATGTATCAGTACCTTATCACCTGGCTTCACAAAAGCCTTCTCTCTAATGGCTTCCCAAGCAGTAATGCTCACAAGGGGATATAAAGCGGCAGCTGCATGATCTATATTCGCTGGCTTTTTAGCAAGTAAATTCGCATCCACCAGCATATATTCAGCCAGTGCTCCTTGAAATTCACCAACTCCGCCCCCACAGCCAAAAACTTGATCACCGATCTGCCATTGAGGAACATTTTCACCTACATCTATAATTTCACCAGAAAAGTCGCCATTTAATATGGCAGGAAATGCTGGGGTAATAGCAGGAACCAATCCAGAACGAATTTTAGTTTCGATAGGGTTGATACTACTGGCAAGCACTTTTACCAGAACATATCCTGGTTTTACCTCAGGCCGTTTAACTTCTGCAAATTCAAATACTTCAGGCCCGCCAAAGCTCTTAATAACCATTGCTTTCATTATCATATTCCTCCCTAAACTAATATAGACTCTCGGATGATAACCGCATATAGCCATAAGTAGGAAAAAGATGAGCATAACTATAAACCTAGGTTATAGAGGATTAGAGTGTTGTTCTACTTATCCTTCGCCCGCCTAAATGATACTAT
>JARBUM010000128.1 GCA_029239675.1 Pelosinus sp.
TCCATACTCCCCAGCGATTACTGTAGGACCTGGATGTGGCGGAAGAAAACTATGTGTAGCCAATAATGCTGCCAGCATTGGGATACCCAAAGATAATAGTGACACCTTCATTTCTCTTGCAATCGAGAAAACAATTGGAATCAACAATACTAACCCGACTTCAAAAAACATTGCGATTCCAACAATAAATGAGGCAACTACAACGGCCCACTCTATTTTAGTCTCTCCAAATTTATTAATTAAGGTCATTGCAATTCGTTGCGCACCACCAGCATCAGCCACTAATCGGCCTAACATTGCACCCAAACCAAATATGAGCGCAATATGCCCTAACGTTCCGCCAATACCAGTTTCTATTGTGGAAACAACTTTTTCCATAGGAATACCCAGTATAAGTGCTACACAAAATGATACTATCAGGAGTGCAACAAATGTATTTAATTTAAATTTAGAAATTAACACAATTAATAGAATTACGCCTATTGCTACAATTAATAATGGCATGGATCTACCTCCTAAATTATACCATAATTGTTTTTTACTTTTTTACGGAATCAGAAAATATAACATTTTCTGATTCCAAGTAACAACAACTAAGGCTTCTGCCGGCGTCTGAGTACTTATCAGAAACCAAGTTTTTTCTTATCTGCTAGAACTTTTTTTCCAGCTTCAATAACCTCGATAATTTTATCCACATCATAGACACAGCCCTTCCATATTCCACCACTAATGGACTGAAGTTCTGCCCACAATTTAGTATCATCAGGCAAATCTAGATCTGGCTGCACTCCTGGATGTATCTCTCGTTTTTCCAATACTTCAGCGGCATCATTATAGGAAAGCCGATTTTCTTCTGTTCCGATGAAATTAAGCGAGCCTTCAAACTGATTTCCATCAACAATAATCTCTATTAAATCCCCATCTCGCAATTTACCCAGTGGCCCGCCAACCAATGCTTCAGGCCCTACATGTCCAAAGCAAGCTCCTGTAGAAACACCAGAAAATCTAGCATCCGTAATCAGAGAAACATGTTTGCCAAAAGGTAGTTTTTTCAATGCGGAAGTCAACTGGTAAGTTTCCTCCATACCGGTTCCCTTCGGACCTCCACCCATAACAATCATAATATCGCCAGCTTGTATTTTTTTATCTTTTATTGCTTTAATTGCTGACTTTTCGGATGTAAATACTTTCGCCTTGCCAGTGTGCCTGAATACGCCATCTTCATCAATCACCGTTGGATCAATGGCTGCAGATTTAACAACAGATCCCTCGGTTGCAATGTTTCCAACAGGAAATGTTACGGTAGATCTTAATCCCCTCTCTCTAGCTTTGGCAGGATTCATAATTACATCGTCAGGATTTACCCCATCTAATGCTTCTAAACGTTCCCTACATTTTTTACGTCTTTCAGATTTTTCCCACCAATCCAAGTTAGCTCCTAACGTCTCACCTGTAACTGTCATAACATCCTCATGCAGTAAACCAAGTTCTCTTAACCGAAGCATAACCTCTGGAACTCCACCAGCTAAAAAGACGCTTACCGTTGGATAGTTAACCGGACCAATTGGCATAACACTTACTAAACGGGGAACCTTTTTATTAACTGCGGCCCAATCATTTACTGTAGGCACTTTACAATTTGCTGCAAAAGCAATCGCTGGCAAATGAAGAAGCAAATTTGTTGATCCACCAAATGCCGCATGTAGAACCATTGCATTTTCAATTGCCTTATCAGTAATAATATCGCTTGTTTTAATACCTTTTTCCTTCAATTCCATCACAGCTCTAGCAGACTGTCTTGCAACCTCTTCCCAAATAGGCTGCCCCGAAGGCGCTAAAGCAGAATGTGTAATTGCGAGTCCCAGTGATTCCGCTATTACTTGGGAGGTCCCTGCCGTTCCAAAAAATTGACACCCACCACCAGCTGATGCACAGGCTCTGCAACCCACTTGTGCCGCTTCATCAAAAGAAATTTCATCACTAGCGAATCGAACACCTATTGTCTGAACCGTCCCGGCATCTTCACCTTTTACGGGTTGAAGCGTTGCACCTCCTGGAACAAGAACAGTCGGCAAATCGTGCATCGATGCCAACGCCATCATCATCGCCGGCAACCCCTTATCACAAGTAGCAATACCCATTACCGCTTTTCTTGTTGGAAGAGACCGCGCCAATCGTCTAAACACGATTGCAGCATCATTACGATAAGGCAATGAGTCAAACATCCCAGTAGTTCCTTGGCTTCTCCCATCACACGGATCTGTAACATAGGCCGCATATGGTATGCCACCATGGTTTGCCAATTCATCTGCGGCCGCACGCATCTGCAAGCCTAATTCGTAGTGGCCTGTATGCAACCCCACAGCTACAGTACTGCCGTCTTCACCACGAATTCCCCCTTGAGTACTTAAAATAAGTACATCATCATCATTAAGTCTTTCTGGATTCCACCCCATACCAGCATTTAGAGTCATTCCAAAAATATGTCCACTTGGCGATTCTCTTAAGTACTCTTCACTAAAAGGCAACTTTCCCTTTGGCCCCTCAGCATGAGTGTAAATGTTATATAAAGATACATCTTTTACATCATAAATTGATTTCATTGACATAAACAGTTCCCTCCTTACAATTATATTACATTCTAAGACTACGACCTATATGATGGGGTTCTTTCTGGTGTTAATCACTCCTTTTACACATAAATTTCAATCGAATTAAAGTCATCATGCGCATACTCATAATTCTTATATACGAATCAAATTTGTTTATGAGAACTATTAACTAGATAATATCACATTAATGCCATTATTCGCAATAGTATTTTAACCTTTCATTATTCCTTATAATTACAATTCATATTTAAGTAGACATTCTTTTTAGAAATCAATAAAATGGTAGTATACAAAAATTATTTATATAAGGAGTATTTATGCCTCATAAACCTACAGAGCGAGTATTAAATATATTAAATCTTTTATCGGTTAATGCAGATGGATTAACTCTTACCGAAATATCTAAAGCTATCTCGGTTCCCAAGAGCACGCTTTACCCTATTTTGCAAACGATGACTGATATGAATTACATCCAACTCGGTAAGGATTCTTTTCGTTATAAACTAGGCATTTCTACTTTTTGCATTGGATCTTCTTATTCTCAAGATGAATACATGCTTGAATTCGCCAAGTCTATAATGAAAAATGTCGTTACTGAAATTAAAGAAATCTGCCAAATGGGAGTTTTAGAAGGAAGCAATGTTTTATACGTATTAAAAGAGGAACCCGAAGTAGGCTTGGATATTCGCATTATCTCTCGTGTCGGAAAACGACTTCCCGCATATTGCACCGCGTTAGGAAAAGCTTTATTGAGCAACTATGACATTGAAGATGTAAAAAAATTATATCCAAAGGGTTTAATTCCTTATACAGAGAATACAATTACGGATTTTGATACTTTAAACAATCAATTATTAACAATTAGAAAAGACCATATTGCTACAGAATATGAAGAAATTACCAAGGGACTATGTTGTTATGCTGCGCCTTTAGAGTCCAACGGCAATGTAATTGCCGCCCTAAGTGTTAGCGTTCCAAATTTTCGAGCGACTAAAGAAAAATTAGATTTAATAACCGACTTGTTACTAGATGCTCGCAGACAGTTTGGTAATGTTAATTTCAAGTAAAAAAAGAATCTGTAAAACGAATTTTCGTTTTACAGATTCTCTATGATCACCACTGATATCCCTACCACTAAGCCTAACCGCGGATAATATCCACCCCGGCAAACCCTATCCCGATGAGACACGAGGACGGTGGTCCTGTCTTGCAATATAAGGTACTCTAAGGGGTGAAAAAAAGAGCATTGTAGTAACTACTCATCTGTAAGTAGTTACTACAATGCTCTTTATCCTAATAGTATATATGTAAACGATACACTTTATCCACTTTTCTTCATAAGGCTGATAATGTTTTGATTTAGACTGAAATTCTTTTAAAGAAACACTTCTTTTCGTCGGAGCTAAACAAAATAATAGGCAAAACGGTTCCTCTTTTATTCCAGTCGTTAAACCATTTTAGAATTTGGTCAATCCCGTGATATTCAGGTTCATAACATTCACTATAAGGAACTGACCATAGCAGATAAGAAAAGAGACAAGTCATCGTTGGGTGAATATATCTAGTTTCGATGAATTAATCAAATGCCTGCTGATATTTTTCTAACAGTCGATAAACTGCATCTTGCTTGATGTACAATCGATTCTAGTGCTATTCCTTCTGTTCTTAACTAAAAATTTAATTCTTTACATCGTGAGAAATAGTTTGTGGTCTGCCAACCTTGCTTTGTTCTTTTTGGGCACTCAAAATATTATTTGCTAACGCTACATATTCATGGCCAAATTGATTATTCGCTAATGCTAATCCGACATTCAATAATGGAACTTTACCAGCTTTATATGACATCAGTAAATCCAGAAATTCTTTATCTGTCATAATAATCACCTCCAGTAGTTTTATCTATAAGGTATCATAATTATTATGATTATTCAATGATAATTATTATTTTTCATAATTATTATGACACACCTCATAATTAGTCCGTCTACCTGGTCGCCATCTACCGGATAACCCTAACGTAATTTGGATATGTTGCGCAGTATTTTTATCGCTTTATCTTTGCTAATCCATGGTCTGTTAACAAGTATACCACACCGCCTAAAGCAAGCAGTTTTATAAATAAAAAACCTTCCAACAAAATGTTGGAAGGGTTGAATTCAATGGTGTGCCTGGAGCGATTCGAACGCCCGACCCACGCCTTAGAAGGGCGTTGCTCTATCCAGCTGAGCTACAAGCACATATTTTTTTTGAAACAAATGGAGCGGGTGAAGGGAATCGAACCCTCGTAACTAGCTTGGAAGGCTAGCGCTCTACCATTGAGCTACACCCGCACATAAATTTGATACTAGATTTAATGGTCGGAGCGGCAGGATTCGAACCTGCGACCCCCTGGTCCCAAGCCAGGTGCTCTACCAAGCTGAGCCACGCCCCGTTAATCACAATATCTATTGTACCTTATCTGTAGGAACTTGTCAATATCTTTTTCAGATGTTTTTTATTCCCACTCATAAATCAACTGTAGCCGAGTTTGTCTTCTCGGCTACAGCCAACTCACTTAAATTATAATAACATAATCATCATATTATGTCAATAAACTTTTTTAAGCCAACGACAATATCACTTGAAAGAACGTAAATCCGCTCTTTACTCTACTGATTACTTATTAAATAAGCTCTTAAGTGCTTGCTTATTTGTATCTCTATTCAGTTTAGCGATATACTCAGTCAACTTAATGTCTTTCGGACATGCTTGTACGCAGTTTTGGCTATTGCCACAACTTGCTAGGCCGCCTTTTTCCATCAAAGCATCTAAACGCTCTTCTTTCTGATACTCACCAATTGGGTGCAAATTAAAGAGATGTGCTTGTGCCATCGGAGCAGGTCCAATGAAGTCAGATCCCCGATTTACATTTGGGCAAGCATCCATGCAACAACCGCAAGTCATACAACGAGAAATTTCATAAGCTGTAGTTGCAACTTTTGGATTCTGACGCGGAGCATCGTTATGAACTTCCCAGGTTCCATCTACGTCTACCCATCCGTGTATGCGTTTTAAACTTTCAAACATTACCGAACGGTCAATCGCAAGGTCACGGATAACAGGGAAGGTTCTAGCAGGACTCAAACGAATTGGTTGTTCCAAATGGTCAATCAAGGCCGCGCAAGCTTGTTGAGCCTTACCATTAATAACCATCATGCATGCACCGCATACTTTTTCAAGACAATTACATTCCCAAACAACAGCAGTTGTCTTTTTGCCGCTTTTTGTTACAGGGTTCTTCTGAATTTCCATAAGAGATGCAACAACATTAAGCGCAGGGCGATAGTCAACTTCAAACTCTTCTGTATAGGGTTGGGAATTAGGACCATCTTGTCTTTCTATGATAAAATGTACTTTTTTATTTGTTTCTGCCATTATTCTCTACCTCCTTCTTACTCTTTCTTAGCAACAGCATAGTTACGTGGACGTGGTTTAACCAATGAATGATCAAAATCATCATAACTGATCTTAGGCTCTTCTGTTGCTGGTTCAAACTCAGCGACTGTGATTTTCATGAAGTTTTCGTCATCACGGGTTGGGAATTCGCGTTTGTAGTGAGCTCCACGGCTTTCATCACGCATACGTGCTGCTTTTGTTACAACTAGAGCGTAAATAATCATATTGCGAAGCTGTCTTGCGAACATACCTTCCTGGTTTGACCAGGTTGCTTTATCGACTATACCGATATTATCCCAACGTTTAAGAATTTTCTTTACTTCATCGAAACAATAATCAAGGTCTTTGTTCACACGTTCAATGGTAACGTATTGGTTCATTAAATCACCAAGTTCATGGTGAAGTTGATGCGCATTTTCCGGTCCATTCATTTTTAAGATTGCATCATACTCTTCTTGGCATTCTTTTGCTGCTTTAGCTAACTCTTCATCAGTAAGTTCTGAACCTTTTTCGCCTTCTTTAGCCCAGCGCATAGCTTCTGGACCGGAAACAGTACCAGAATAAGCAGCGGAAAGAAGTGAGTTTGCACCAAGACGGTTTGCACCGTGGTATTGATAGTCACATTCACCTGATGCCATAAGACCAGGAATGTTTGTGTTATGTTTTGTATCTACCCAGATACCGCCCATGGAATAATGAACGGATGGATAAATTTGCATTGGAACTTTA